>JALUNR010000250.1 GCA_027055005.1 Campylobacterales bacterium | reverse complement strand
TGAACATAGACAAAGAGAGATTTATAACTGGTGGGGTTTTGATAGCTGTTGTTACGATTGTAGCTTGGATAGATAGCTTTTTTCTAACTTGGGTGTTTTTGGGTGTAGCTTTTATGTTTGCTTTTTATGAGGCTATGAAGCTTTATAAAGTGGAGGATAATAAGCTTTACTTTTATGCTATTATTTTGTGGTTGATAGCATTTTTGTATCCAAATCCAGATGATTTGATATTTGTTGCTTTGATAGTTGCTGTTTCTTATATGTTGTATCAGGGGAAAGTTGAAGTGAAAGATTTCTATCCACTTTTGTATCCTACTACTTCATTTTTGTTTTTATTGGCTTTGTATAAAGGCTTTGGTATTGAAGCTCTTATTTGGCTTACTATTGTTGTAGCACTCACTGACACAGGAGCTTATTTTACTGGAAAAGCTATCGGAAAGACTAAGTTTAACTCTATATCTCCTAAAAAAACTTGGGAGGGAGTTATCGGAGGAGTTGTTATCGCTTCTATTTTTGGTGCTTGGTATGGAAGTAGTTTTGTAAGTTTTGCTTTGGCATTTTTTATCTCTGCTTTAGTATCTCTTTCTTCAGTTTATGGAGATCTTTATGAGAGCTTTTTAAAAAGAAGTGTTGGAGTTAAAGATAGTGGTTCAGTGTTACCAGGTCATGGAGGAGTTTTAGATAGGGTTGATGGCTTTATGTTTGGTGGGGTTTTGATGGTTGTACTTTTAAGAGGTTTAGCTTGATACTTTTAGGAAGTACGGGAAGTATAGGGGTAAATACTCTAAAAGTAGCCAAAAAACATAATATAAAAGTGGAAGTTTTAACCGCTGGGAAAAATATCGCTCTTTTAAATAAACAGATTGAAGAGTTTTCTCCTAAGTATGTTGTAGTACAAAGAGAGGTCGATGCAAAAGATGTTAAGCATAAAAATGTTTACTATGGGCAAGATGGGATATTAGAAGTTTTAAATAAATCTAACTCAAACTTAGTGGTAAATTCACTAGTTGGATTTGCAGGACTTAGACCTACAATAGAGACTTTAAGACTAGGGAAAAAGTTAGCTTTAGCAAACAAAGAGTCTTTGGTTGTAGCTGGAGAATTTTTAGACACTTCCAATATAACCCCCATAGATAGTGAGCATTTTGGTCTTTGGTATCTTTTAAGTGGTAGAGATATAAGTTCTATGACTATAACGGCAAGTGGAGGGAGTTTCCGTGATTTTCCTCTAAAAAAACTAGAGAGTGTAACAGTAAAAGAAGCTTTAAATCACCCAAACTGGTCTATGGGAAAAAAAATAACAATAGATAGTGCAACTATGGTAAATAAACTTTTTGAACTTTTAGAAGCTAGGTGGCTCTTTGGTACAAGGGAGATCGATGCAATAATAGAAACAAAGTCAATAATCCATGCTCTTGTAAATTTTAAAGATGGTAGTTCAACTGCACATATTGCTGGAGTTGATATGAAACTTCCAATCTCTTATGCTATTTTAGAAAAAGTTGAAGATGAAGTTTTAAAGCCTATCGATTTACTTAAAGTTGAAAGTTTAGAGTTTAGAAAAATAGAAGAAGATAGATATCCTATTTGGGCTATAAAAGATAAACTTTTAAACTCTCCATATCTTGGAGTGATAGTAAATGCTTCAAATGAAATAGCAATAGAACAGTTTTTTAGCGGTAAAAAAAGTTTTTTGGATATATCAAAAAGTATTTTAAAAGCTGTAAAAAAGTTTGAAAGTTATAGAGCTTCAAGTATAGAGGAACTTTTTGAGATAGATTGTGAAGTGAGAGAGTTTTGCAACTTTTAGAACTTTTGTATGAAAGGGAGTTTAAAAAACTTAGTCTTTTTAAGAGAAAGTTATCTTTGTATGAAGATGACAAGATAATCCTTTGTGGAGCAAAACAGAGTGGAAAGAGTTTTTTAGTATTTGATTATTTATCAAATGAATCATATGGAAGTTATTTGTATATAGATTTTAGTGATTTTAGAGTTAGTGGTATTAGCAAAGAAAAACTTGAATATTTTATAGATGCAAAAAAGATAACAACTTTAGTTTTGGATAACTTTGATTTTAGTTTTACTCCACCCAATGTTTTAAAAGTTATCCTTGTTAGTACAAAAAATATAAAATTAGATGGATTTAATACTAAAATACTCTATCCACTTGATTTTGAAGAGTTTATGTTGTTTGAAAAAAAGTTTGTAAGTGAACAGATCTCTTTTAATAATTTTACTTTAAAAGGGAGTTATCCTTTTGTAGCACTTGGCAATAAAGATGAATATGAGCATAGATATAGGCTTTTGTTAAATAGTATTGTTACTGATGAGGTAGAGTTTTTTGTGTTGAAAACTTTAGCACTTAAACAAGGTAGTTTTATCTCTGTTTTGGGGCTTTTTAAACTCATAAAAGAAAAAATAAAAATTTCAAAAGATAGATTTTATGAAATAATAAAAAAATTTCAAGATGAATTTTTACTTTTTTTAGTTTCAAAATATGAAAAAAACTCTCACTCAAAAAAAGTTTTTTTGGTAGATTTTGCATTGAGAGGAGTTTTGAGTTATGAAAAAGATTTTATTAAAAGGCTTGAGAGTATAGTCTTTTTAGAACTTTTAAAAAGAGATAAAGAGATTTTTTATAGTGACAACTTTGATATAGTTCTTCCTTTGCAAGAACAAGCTATTTCAATAGTTCCATTTTTACCAGATGGTATGCTAAAAAATAAACTAAATCTTATGGTAATACATGCAAAAAGATTGAGTTTAAAAAAGATAACTTTGATAACATTAGAACCATCTTTTAGTTATGAAAACTTTGGTGTTATTTGTGAGGCGATACCGTTTTGGGAATTTGCACTAAAATTTTAATTTTTAATAGATTTGATGAACTCTTGATAAACTTTTTCTAATTCGTCATCTTTTTTAGGAAGCTCTTTTTCAGTATGTGTTATTATCGCTTTTTCAAGAGTTTCTAATCTTTTTGTAAGATATATAAATAATTGTTGGTTTATATCTGGTAATTTATTGTGGCTTAGTTGGGATTTGTCTTTGCCTTTGGTTACTATTCTTGCTGGTATTCCGACTGCTGTTGATTCACTAGGTACATCTTTTACTACAACTGAATTTGCACCTATTCTTGAGTTTTCACCAATAGTAATGTTACCTAAAACTTTTGAACCACCACCTATAACTGCTCCCTTTTTTACAGTAGGATGTCTTTTTATACCTTTGTCAAGATTTACTCCACCCAATGTTACACCTTGATATATAAGTACATCATCTTCTATGACAGCAGTTTCTCCTATAACAACTCCAAAGGCATGATCTATAAATACTCTTCTTCCGATAGTTGCTCCTGGATGGATATCTACATTTGTGATAAATTGAGTTAATCCCATCAAAAATCTGGATAATCTTACCCAGCCATTTTTGTAAAGTTTATGAGCAATCCTATAATGAATAATAGCCCAAACTCCTGGATAGTTTGTAAAAAGTTCTGTTTTAGAGTTTATAGCTGGGTCATTTCTCCATGGAGTTAATAAATCCTCTTTTATTTGTTTCCAAATTTTTATTTTCATTTTTCTTCCTGATTTATAAATGTTCTAAGATATGAGTTATCTTTAAAAAGCTCATTTAATTTTTTAAAATCATTACTATTTTTTATATTGTTTTTGAGTTTGTTTTTTAACTTTTTTACATCATATCCCAAAGAGTTTAAAGTAGTATAAATACTATTTGATTCTATCATATCTTTTAACTTGTAACCTTTATCATCTATATAAACACTAACTTCTGTTGGTTTTTCAAAAAGGTTGTGTTTCATTCCCAACACTTCTTGATATGCTCCTACTAAAAAAAATCCTAAAAAATAATCTTCTTTTTTTACATCTATATTGTGTAGATACAGAGGATTTTTTTTATCAAAACTTATCTCTCCATCACTATCACAAGTAATATCCCAAAGTGATGCACTTCTAGTTGGTTTTTTATCTAGTTTTGATAGTGGCATAACTGGAAAAGTTTGTTTTAATCCCCAAAAATCAGGTAAACTTTGAAATATTGAAAAATTTACAAGATATTTTTCTTGAATCTGATTTTCTATCTTTAAAAGTTCATTTGAATTCATATCATCCAATAAAAATATAGCTTTTTGGATAATAAGATGAGTTAAAATCTCACTATTTGATCTATCATAAATATCTATATATCCCAAATCAAAAAGAGTCAAAAGAGAATTTAAATGATCCAAACTATCATGTAAAAACTCTAAAGCATTTGATGGTTCTATGTAGTCATAAAGTTCTTTAAGTTCATCAACTAAAGGAGGGTTTTTATCTTTTAGTTTCAATAAATTTTCTTGATAATCATGAGAAAAGAGTTCATATACAGGAGCTACAAGTACTGCATGAGATGCTGTTACAAATCTTCCTGATTCTATCATGATATTTGCTTCTTTTACTTTTTTGTCTTTTGAAATGGATTGAAGCATAAAGACTATATCATTTGCATACTCATTTAATGAATAATTTGCTACTTTTGATTTTATATTTTGTCCATATTCTACAACTAAACCACCACCTAGATTTATAGTATTTAGATTTATTGCACCCATTTTTATAAGATCAGCATATATATTTCCAACTTCTCTTAAAGCTTTTTTTAGTGGAGAGATTGAGGTTATTTGACTACCTATATGAAAATGAATCATTGTAAATTTTTCTATCAAACTATGCTTTTTTAAAAGCTCCATTGCTGTTATAAGTTCAGTAGCACTAAGTCCAAATTTTGAGTTTATACCACCACTTTTTGCCCAAAGTCCGACACCTAAAGAGTGAAGTCTTATTCTAAGTCCTATTTTTGGTAAAACAGTATATTCTTTTGCCATTTCT
This sequence comes from Campylobacterales bacterium, assembly GCA_027055005.1. Taxonomy (GTDB): domain Bacteria; phylum Campylobacterota; class Campylobacteria; order Campylobacterales; family QNZT01; genus SZUA-1377. Next base: position 12,948 of record JALUNR010000250.1, on the reverse strand, counting down.
ATGATAGTTTCTAACTCATTTATACCCTCTATTGTTAATGTGATATTTTGTCCCATGTTAGCAGATAAAAATCCCAAAGAGATAAGTTCTTTGTCTTTAAAACCATTTACTGTTAAAGGAGAGTTGTTGTTTAAACTTGCCATAGCTATCAATAGTTCGGCTTTGCTTCCAGCCTCTAGTCCATATTCATAAGAGTTTGAAGCTTCTAAAATAGAGTTTAAAAGATTTGGATTTTGGTTTACTTTTAGAGGATAAACGGCACTAAACTTTCCACCATAATCAAGCTCAGTAAAAGCCCGACTAAACTCAGAAAAAATCTTATCAATCTGCTTTTTTACAAGGTGAGGAAATCTCAAAATAATAGGACCTTTAAGCCCATCTTTTCGTATGTCGGAAACTATGTTATAAAGAGATGGGGAAGAGAGATAGTTTAGTTTTACCAACCCATCTTTTATGAAAAAGTTATCATCCCCCCAAAAATCAAGACCATATCTTTGCAAAGCTCTTCCTAAGTATATTTTTAGGTGATTTTATCTGTTTTTTGATAAAAATCGTAATAAATAGTGTTAGAGTTTTTGTGATATACTAATAAACAGGAGAATAGTTTGCAAACTTATGATATTAAAAATTTTTTAGATGAGAAAAGTGATGCTAGATTTATTAGCTTTAAAAAGGGTGAGGTTATTTTAACAAATGGCGAGATTGAAAAGTATTTTTATATCATCATAGAGGGTAAAATAAAAACTTATCAACTAAATCTAAAAACGAACAAGAAACAAACTATTTTTATATTAAGAAATAGTGATATGTTTGATGTTATTGTGCTTTTGGATGGAAAACCACATGATGTTATGTATGAAGTTTTGGAAGATGTAAAATTGGTACAAATGCCAATAGAAAGTGTTAGAAAGTTATTATCTACAAATCAAGAGTTTAATAAAAGATTTTTTCCATATATTGCTAAGCAAATAAGAGAGATAGAAGAGTTAGCAACTGATTTATCACTTTATAGTACTTCACAAAGATTGATAAAGCTTATTTTGCAAAACTTAGATCCAAAAAGTTCAAAATATAATCTAATCAATAGCTTATCAAATACTGAGATTGCAAATATGATAGGAACTGTTAGACAAGTTGTAGAAAGACACTTAAAAGAGTTACAACAAGTAGGTATTATTAAGAAAAAAAATATTATCGATACAAAAAAACTTTTAAAAAAGATAAACTTTTTGTAAAAATGCAAGAGCTTGTAAATTATTACAACTTAATGCATACCTAATTCATCTTCTATAATTTCAAGTAATTTTGAAGTTTTAATACTCTCAATTTCACTTTTATCATACATTTTGACAAGATAGAGAGTATTATTTTCATCAATAAAACAGCTTATAACACGATAACCACTACTTTTACCTTGGTTTTTATTGCTATTTTTTATTCTGACTTTATAAACTCCTCAATATCATCTAAAATATTTTTGTATCTTTTTTTGAGTTTTTTAACATCTTTTACAAAAGTTTTAAATGGGATAATAGATAAACTATCCATTTTATCTTAACTCTCTCATCATATCATCAAGAGAACCATTATAGAGTACAGAGTTATCACCATCTTTTAATTTTTTTATATCTTTGATAGCATCTCTGAAACTACTTAAAACATTCTCTTCTGAATCATCGGATTTAAAAAAATCTATATGCTTATTCTCTACAATCTCCAGACCTTGATTTTTAAAGCTATTTAACAACCATACTATTTTATCAAAAAGCTGTTTATTAGATATATTAATGGTTAATTGCATAAAAACTCCTAGACTTTTTATTTTAAGTATATCAGAAATAGATTATTCTTCAATTAACAGATTTACCTGAACTTGTAAGACAAGTTGTAGAAAGACACTTAAGTTACAACAAGTAGGTATTATTAAGAAAAAAATATTATCGATACAAAAAAACTTTTAAAAAATATAAACTTTTTGTAAAAATGCAACTAAAGTAGCATCGATTTTGTCAATATGTTTTATATAATCCTCCTGAAAAAAATTTTTGGAGGTGCAAAATGTTTATAACTAGATACAAACCATACAATGATTTTGAAACTATGAGAAATAGTTTTGAACTTTTTAACAATATCATAAATAATGTAGAAACAACAAAAGGTAATCCAATATCATCTTTTTTACCATCTGTAAATACAAGAGAAGAAGACGATGCATATTATGTTGAGATAGATTTACCTGGTATCAAGAAAGATGATATTGATATCACGACGGAGGATAATATTTTAACTATTTCAGGGGAGAGAAAATTGAAAAATGAAATGAAAGAGGATAACTACTATAAAGTAGAGAGTAGTTATGGAAAGTTTTCAAGAAGCTTTACTTTACCTGAAAAAGTTGATGTACAAAAGATAGAGGCTAAAAATGAAAATGGTGTACTTGAGATAGTTATTCCTAAAGCAAAAGATGAAGATAAAAAACCTAAAAAGATAAAAATAAAATAAACTAGGAGGTGTCATCATGGATGTTGTAAAAAAAGCAAAAGAAGTTGGAAATACAGTTGAAGAAAAACTAGAGCAAGGCTTAGAAATAGCTAAAGATACTTTTGCAAATGTAGCAAGTCATCTACCATTTGCAAACTTGGCAAAGAAAAATAATGATAGTTTTCAGATAGAAGTTGATTTGCCAGGGGTTGATAAAAAGGATATAGAGCTTAAAGTAGAAGATAATATTCTTACGGTTAAGGCTCTAAGAAGATTTAAAAATCAAGTAAAAAGAGATGATTATTATTTATGTGAGAGTAATTTTGGACTTATTTCTAGGAGTTTTACTTTGCCTGAAGGTATAGATAAAGATAAAATAGATGCAAAATACGAAGATGGAAGACTTTATATAACTTTAGAAAAAGAAGAGGCAAGAAAAGCAAAAAGTATTTCTGTAAAGTAGGGGATGTATCTCCTCTACTTTATTATAGTTTCTTGTGATATAATTATGAGAAAAGGTGTTCTTTATGGTTATACAAGAGATACAAGAATTTTCAGAAATAAGAACAAAGGCGAGGGCATATTTTTGCTATCTTTTATCACGGACTTTACCAAATAAAACAAAAGATGTATCATTAACTAGCATACAAACTGCAATAAAAAAACTTAAAAAAAATCTCACACAATATGAAGCAATCTATGTTTTAGATTCTAAAGGCGAACAGATTACTAAAAATACTAGTAATAATTTAAAATTTAAAGATAAAGGTTTTGGTAAAAATAGACTAGATCGTGCTTATTATTATAGAGCAGTAAGAGAAAAAAGATGTATTTTAACAAATCCTTATCCCTCACTACTTGGAAATACGATGGTAGTTACTGTTTCATCTCCTATTTACAATGAAAAAAATGAATTAAAATTTATCGTGTGTGTTGATATTTCTCTTGAACATGTACTTCAAATGGTACATCCTAGTTCTGTGGATTCTTGGTTTGGTAAAGCTTCAAAGTTTGCTTATGCTGCTTTTTCAGTGGCACTTTTGCTAATAGCTGTTTTACTTTTTGCAAAGAGTATTCAAGGCTTTTTAGGACATGGATTAAATATAAATAATATTGATATCAAAGAAATGTTTGAAGCAACTATTTTACTAACTCTTTCTCTTGCTATTTTTGATCTTGTAAAGGCTATATTTGAAGAAGAAGTTTTAGGACATCATAAAAAACAAGCAACAGATGATATACATAAAACTATGGTAAGATTTTTAGGTTCTATTATAATAGCTTTGGCTATTGAATCTTTAATGTTAGTGTTTAAGTTTGCGATGATAGATCCAAGTAAGTTAATAAATGCTGTTTATATTATAGGTGCATTATCAATGCTTTTGATATCTTTGTCTATTTATTTAAAATCTATAAAAACAAAATAAAAAAGATGGATTATATACGATTTATTAACAATATAGCAGTAATATTAAGTCGGTTTTGATAAACTGCAAAAAATTTTTAAGGATAGATTAATGAAAAAAATACTAACAGGGTTACTTTTTTTAAGTAGTTTTATATTTGCATCGACTACTATTGTTACAGTTAATGGACAGGCTATTACTGATGATATTATTCCTCAGTACACAAAGCTTGATAAGCAAAAACAGAAGATAGTGAAAAATCAACTTATAAATGAAAATCTGATGATGAATTATGCACTTAAAAGTGGGGTAGAAAAAGATAAAAATTTTCAAAAAATATTTAAAGCTCAAAAAGATGCTATTTCTAAAGCATATAAGGCTAAAACAAAAAAAGATTTGACTAAAGAACAAATAAATAATATAAAAGGTTCTATTGCTGTTAGAATTATGCTGGCAAAAAAAGCAAGAAGTATGAAGATAACAGATAAAGAAGCAAAAGATTTTTTTAACAAAAATAAAGCTAAGTTTAAGTTCCCTGAAAGTGTAGAAATAGCAAGTATTGCTACAAAAGATAAAAAAGAAGCTGATAAGATTTATAAACAAATAAAAAATAGTAAAAACAAACCAGCAACTCTTATGGCAATAGCAAAAAAGATGCATCAAAGAGGATATCTTGGTTGGCTTCCTAAAACTGCTTTTCCTGCTGATGTTTTCAAAAAGCTATATGCTATGAAAACAAATACTTTAGTAAAAAAACCTATTGAAGTTCAAGGTGTTTACAATATAACTTATGTTGTAAACAAAAGAAAAGCTGGGTTAGCAAAATTTGCAGAGATAAAAGATAATCTAAAAGGTATGATGGCTCAACAAAGAACAGCTATGTGGGCTAAAAACAAAGTTGAAGAATTAAGACAAAAGGCAACTATAAAATAGATGTACATACTTTTTGAAGGTGTTGATACAAGCGGTAAAACTACTCAGATAGAGTTACTAAAAAAGGTATATCCAAATGCAATATATACAAAAGAACCAGGGGGAACACCCCTTGGATACGAACTAAGAAATATACTCTTGCATCGAGGTCTCAACTCTTTTCAAGCAGAAATGTTTTTGTTTTTAGCTGATCGTGCTGAACACTATGAAAATATAATAAAACCAAATATAGATAAACTTATAATAAGTGATAGAGGATTTATTTCTGGAATCGCTTATGCTATAACAAATCATCCCCAACTTGATATAAGCTTTTTACTAAACTTAAATAGATTTGCTCTTGAAAATACTTTACCAAATCTTGTTATACTTTTTAAAACAAATCAAGCTCTCATAAAACAGAGGATGGGTGAAAAAAAAGAAGATAGTATAGAAAAAAGAGGATTGGATTATCTTTTAAAGGTACAAGAAAATATGATAAAAGTTTTAAAAAATTTAGATATAAACTATACTATAATAGATTCTTCAAATTCTATTGAAAATATACAACAACAGATAAAAGGACTTTTATGATAAAAGCATTAAGAGGGATGAAAGATACTCTCTCTCCCCTAAGTCAAAAATATAATTTTTTTATAAAAAATACTACTGATATAGTCAAAAAATATGGTTATAACTTTATTGAAACTCCACTGCTTGAAGAGACTGCACTTTTTAAAAGAAGTGTTGGTGAGAGTAGTGATATAGTTGGGAAAGAGATGTATCAGTTTACAGATAAAGGTGGAAATGATGTTTGTCTAAGACCTGAAGGAACAGCAGGAGTTGTTAGAAGTTTTGTTGAAAATAAATTAGATAGACAACAAGGACAAAAGTATAAATTTTTCTACTATGGAGCTATGTTTAGATATGAAAGACCTCAAAAAGGAAGACTTAGACAATTTCATCAGTTTGGAGTAGAAAGTTTTGGAGAGAGTTTGGTCTATGAAGATGTTTCAATAATACAAATGGCAAAAGAGATATTAGATTTTTTTGGTATAAATTATCACCTTAAAATAAATTCACTAGGTTGTGATAAATGTATGCCATCTTACAAAGATGATTTAAAAACAAAATTAAATAGTATAGATGGGCTTTGTGAGGATTGTAAAAGAAGAAGGGAAACAAATCCTGTAAGAGTATTTGATTGTAAAAATGAAAATTGCCAAAATCTAATACATAAACTTCCAAGGATAAAAGATTCACTCTGTGAAAGTTGTCAAAATGATTTTGAAACTCTTACATCTATGTTAAATGATTTAAATATAGAGTATGAGATAGATTCAAATCTTGTTAGAGGACTTGACTACTACAACAAAACTGCTTTTGAGTTTGTTAGTAGTGATTTGGGTGCTCAAAATGCAGTTGCAGGTGGTGGAAGATATGATAGGCTTGTTGAGTTTTTGGATGGAAAATCTACTCCAGCTATTGGATTTGCTATTGGGATAGAAAGGATTCTTGATATGATAGAGCTTCCTAAAACTAAAAGAGTAGGGTATTATTTTGGTGCGATGGAAGATGAAGCAATAGAAGAACTTTATAAACAAGCTTCATATTTTAGAAAAAAAGAAAAAGTAACTCTTTCTTATGATAAAAAATCTTTAAAAGCTCACTTAAAAGGAGCAGATAAAGCAAATAGTAGATACTGTGTTATTATAGGTGAAAATGAGCTAAAAGAGAGAAAACTTTGGATAAAAGACTTAGAACTTAAAGAGGAAAAACTTATAGATTTTTTTGTACAATAATCCTATGAATGAACATATTGTACGAGCTAAAAAGATATTAGAACAAAAAGATAAACTTTTAACTGAAGTTTACTTTGAATTGCAATCCTTCTTTGAAAACAGATATGGTGAAGATACTCTAGTTTTGATGGAAATAGGTTCTTTTTTTGAAGTATATGAAGTAAACAATGATGAGATAAAAATAGGAAAAGCAAAAGAGATAAGTGAACTTTTAAACATCCAACTAACTAGAAAAAACAAATCTATCTTAGAAAATTCACTTCAAAATCCTCTTTTAGCTGGAGTTCCATCTGTTTCTTTAGAGAGGTATTTAAATAGAATAATTCAAACTAAAAAATACACTATAATCCTTGTAAAACAAAAAGGTGAACCACCTCTAGTTAAAAGATATATCTCTTCTATCATCTCACCAGGTACTAACTTTGACTATGTAAATGAGCCAACTGAAAATAATATAGCTTCTATAATCATAGATAAAAATTCAGAGATTTATTCAGTAGGATATTCTGCGATAGATGTAACAACAGGTAAAACTTTGGTCAATGAAATACATTCAACTAGTGATGATAAGACTTTTGCACTTGATGAGCTGTTTACTCTACTTCAAACATACCAAACAAGTGAACTTTTGATAACACTTATAAGTAGGGAAATAGATGAAAATTGGATTCTTAATTATCTTGAAATAAAAAATAATTTTCATTATACGATAAATTCATGTCGATTAAAGATAACATACCAAAATGAACTTTTTAAATCTGTATATAGCATAGAGTCTATTCTCTCTCCAATAGAATATCTTGACCTTGAAAGATATCCATATGCAAGTGAAAGTTTAGCTTTACTTTGTGATTTTATAATAGAGCATGATAGTGTACTTTTGCAAAAGATGTATAAACCTAAATTTTTAGTAGCAGATAAATTTATGTATCTTGGTAACAATGCACTTGAACAGTTAGAAATAATTTCAAAAGATAGTTCTAAAAAAACTTTGTTATCTATTATATCACAAACTTCAACTGCTATTGGTAAAAGGGTATTAAAAGAGAGGTTATTAAATCCTATTTGTGATTTGAAAATATTAAATAAAAGATTTGATAGGGTTGAAAAGTTACTTGATAAGTATAAAACTTTTGAGTATCTTTTAAAACAAATATATGATCTTGAAAGAATATTAAGAAGAATAAAACTCCAAAAACTTCATCCTTTTGAACTAACATATCTTTTTAACTCACTTTTATCAGTAAAAGAGATTTTTCAACTAGAAGATGAACAAGACAACTATAAGGAACTTTTTTTACATTTGGATGATTTTATACAAACTATTGAACAAACTTATCAGTTAGAAAGTTGTGCAAAACTTTCAATATCTCAAATAAATATAAATCTTTTTAAAGAAGGAGTTTATCCTCTTATTGATACTTTAGAGAGTGAGCAAAAGATGCAACTTTATAAAATAGAAACAATAGCATCTCAAATAAATACTATGTTTAGTGATAAAAAAGGTGAATTTGCAACAGTTGGATTTTTAGAAAGTGAAGGATACTTTATCACTATGACTAAAAATCGTTTTTCCATGATAGAAGAAGAGTTTTATAAAGCCTTTATATCTTTTGAAGATAGTAGCTATTTCTTTAAAGATTTTTCTATAAAAAAGTTAAAAAATTCTATCAAAATTTACTCAACTTTGTTTGATGAAATTTCTTCAAACTATATATCAAATCAAGTAAGGATGATTGCACTTGTAAAAAAAAGATATAGTGAAAGTTTGGAAATGATAGATAAAAACTATGCTCATTTACTTGAACAAATAATAGATTATATAGGTGATTTAGATGTTGCTATAAGTAGTGCAAGTTGTGCAAAAAAATATAATTATTCAAAACCTTTACTACTTCAAAAAGGTGAAAAAACACTATTTGAAGCAATAGAACTAAGGCATCCTATCATAGAATCTCGTGAAGAAAATGGAATTTTCATACCAAATAATTTATTTTTTGGAAAAAGAGAAAACAAAGATATTTTACCTCAACTTGATATAGATAATTTACAAGGTATGCTTTTATATGGTATAAATTCTAGTGGAAAAAGTTCTTTGATGAAAAGTGTTGGTATATCTGTTATTTTAGCTCAATCTGGTTTTTTTGTACCTGCAAAAAGTTTACGATTTACTTTGTTTGATAAAATATTTACTAGAGTGGTTTCTAGTGATAATCTTTACAAAGGACTTTCAACTTTTGCCATAGAGATGTTGGAATTAAAAAATATTTTTAATAGAGCAGATAAGTATTCACTTGTTTTAGGAGATGAAATTTGTCATGGAACTGAAACTGGTTCTGCTTTGGCAATAGTAGCAAGTGCTATAAAAAAACTGATAAAATTGGAAAGCTTTTTTATTTTTGCAACTCATTTGCATCAATTAACAAATTTAATAGAAATAAAATCTATAAAAGAATTAGCATTTTTACATTTGGGTGTAATTTATGATGAAGATAAAGATAGATTGATTTATAACAGAAATCTGGAGTTAGGAAGTGGAAGTTCTCTTTATGGTTTGGAGTTTGCAAAATCTTTGCATCTTGATAAAGAGTTTTTGGACAATGCTTATAAAATCAGAACAAATTTAAATAATAATCACTCAAAAGTGGAAATTTTAAAGCAAAAGAAAAAAAGTAAATACAATAAAAATTTATATTTAACAAAGTGTGCTTTATGTCAAAGACCAGTAGATGATGTGCATCATATAAAAGCTCAATCTTTGTTTGAAACTGAAAATTCACATTTTGATAAAAATCATAAATATAATTTGATACCTTTATGTAAAGAGCATCACAATAAAGTTCACGAAGGCAAAATAATAATCAATGGTTTTGTTATGACTGATAGTGGACTAGAACTTAGGTATGAGGAAAGGTAATATTATTTTGTCTTGACAAATAAATATTTTTAAGTTATAATTTTAACTAACCAGTTAGTTAGGAGAAATAATGACTAAAAAAGAGTTGATTTTAACTGAAGCAAAAAAAATGTTTGCCAAAAGAGGGTATTCCGCTACTATTATGGATGATTTAGCAAAAGAGGCAAATGTAAACAAAGCTACTATTTACTATCACTACAAAGATAAAGCAACTCTTTATGAAACTCTTTTTTTAGAAGGAGTAAAAAAGATAGCTGATGAAACCATAGAAAAAAGCTCCCTTCCATGTGAACCTCAAGAAAAGTTAGCTGAGTATATAAAAGCTTATGCTATAAGGCTTAAAAAGTGTAGATATCTTACAAGCATACTTTTAAGAGAACTCGCAAGTGGTGGAGATTCTATGCCAAAATCAGTATTAGAACAACTTTTTCTGACTACAAAAAGATTAACTTCTATTATAGAGGAGTGCACAAAGGTTTCACATACAATTTGTCAAGAACCTATGCTTATACAGCTTATGATAGTTTCTACTCTTTCCACTTTTATTACAACTGAACCTATTAGAAAGAGAGTAAAAGAGGAAATAGATTTTTCAGCAAACACTTTACCATCTTTGAGTATCGAAGAAGTTGCTAGCAAATTAGCTTTTATGATAAGTAAAAATTTACAGGGGGAAAAAATATGAAAAAACTGATACTTTTAAGTTTAGCTTGTATAGGTTTGCAAGCTACAACTTTATCACAGCTTTTTACAGCATTAAAACACAATCCAACTACTACCTTGGATAACTTAACCGTTAAAAGTGCAGATATTGGACAAGATTTGGTAACTGGAAATCTTTTACCAAAGATAGATTTGATAGGAAGTTATGAGCATTTTAACTCTCCTACAAATCTTTTACCAGTTACTCCAAAAGAGTCGGCTACTTTTAAAAATCCCAGTATTCCTCAACCGTTTGGACAAGATATAGGAAGAATTGGAGTTACATTTTCAATGCCACTTTTTGTAAAATCTCTATATACAACAAGAGAAAAGTTAAAATACTTAAAACTTTCAGCTAGAGCTAAAAAGAAGTTAAACTTTATCCAAAAAGAGGCTATGATAGTTGGAGCTAACTCTTCATGGAAATATCTTCTAAATTTAAAAAAAGCTCTACAATCTAAAAGAAAATCTATACAAAAGAGCAAAACTACTATATCTTTAGGAGTTAAAGCAGGTAGATTTCCTGCATCGGCTCTTTATAAGATAGATGAAGCACTAAATAAAATAGAGATAAATATAAATCAAATAGATATGAAGATAGAAGAGGCAAAAAATACTATATATGAACTTACAAATCTAAAGCTAAAAAATCCTGTCAATATAACTAAAGTAAGAAATATAAATATGAAAAATTTTTTAGCCTTACAACCACTTTTACAAAAACAAAAAGCTGATAAATTAGGGATTAGAGCATCAAAAGAAAAACTATATCCATCATTTGTTATAAAAGGAAAATATATTTATAATCAAACTGATGCTTATAATAACGATAAAGAGATAAATAGAGATTATAGTTCAATAGGAGTTTATTTAAAAGCCCCTATATTTGATGATGTAGCTTTAGTTAATATCCAAAAAGCAAAAGTGGATTATCAAAAATCTTTGGCTTTGACTGATAAAATAAAACTATCTTTAAAAGCAAAAGCAAATAATTTAAAAATAACTCTACCACTTTTGGAAAAATCTATATCTTTTGCTAAAAAATCACTAAACAATCAAAAAAAATTGTTACAAATAGCAAAAATAGCTTATAAATCACAAAGAATGACAGAGGAAGAGTACCTAAGATATGAGGATGCTTTAGCAGAGGTAAAAGCAAATCTATATCTTTTAGAATCAAAACAACTTCAAACCATATCTAACTTAGCAGTTTTATATGGAAATAACTTAAAAAGGATACTAAAATGAAAAAAAGAATACTTATATTATTAGTCGTTTTAATCTTAGTTGCGCTAGGTATTAGAGCTATAAAACATAAAAAAGCTAGTGAAGCTAAAACTCCAGTAGCTAAAAGATATGAAGTAGTAGTAAAAAGTTTTACTCCAAAATTAAAAGATACTATTTTAACACTTCCATATCTTGCCATAGCTCAAAATGAAAAGGATGTAACTCTTTCATCTAAAATCCCTGGGAGAATTCTTTTGATAAAAAAAGAGGGAACTAAAGTAAAAAGAGGTGAACTTATAGCAAAAGTTGATACTACTGATATAGAAGCTAGTATCTCATCTATAAAAGTAGCTTTATCAAATCTTTTACAAACTCATAAAAGAACAAAAGAGTTATACAAAGTACAAGGTGCTTCCATAGAGCAGGTGCAAGGTGAAGAGAGTAAGATTTCATCTCTAAAAGCAAAACTTAAAGCTGCAGAGAATAATCTAAGCTATGCAAAAATTTTATCTCCTACTGATGGAGTTGTGGCTAAAACATTTGCAAATGTAGGTAGCACAACAATGCCTGGAAAACCTATTATAAGTGTTAGTGCAAATAGTGGTTATTCACTAATGGTAAGAACTCCAGGATCTATTAATCCAAAAGGTATTATTTTAAACAATAAAGCATATAAACTATATCCATTAAATTCTACTTTTCATGGTCTTTTTGAATATAAAGCATATATAAATACTTCTTTAACAAGTGGAGAGAGAATGGAAGTCAGTGTTATTATCTTTAACAAAAATGCTTTAAAACTTCCATTTGATACTATTTTGAACAAAGATGGTAAAAACTATGTCTTAGTTATTCAAAATCATAAAGCTATACCTAAAGAGGTTCATATAGTTCAAAGTGGTGAAGAAGGAATAGTTGTAGAAGAAAATTTACAAGGACAAAAGTTAGTATTTGCTAAACCAGATGTAATGCTAAAACTTTTAAGTGGTGCAAGTTTGAGAGTGGAGGAGTAAGTCATGTTTGATTATTTTTACAAACGCCCCTATTTGCTTTATTCACTTATAGTTGGTTTTTTTGTGATGGGTATCATAGGTCTTGTTACTCTTCCCAAAAACCTTTTTCCTGATGCAAATAGACCTCAAGTGGTTGTTATTACTAAAATCCCAGGAGCTACTGCAAAAGTGGCTGCAAGTTCCGTCTCTAAACCCATCGAAGAAGAGGTTTCAAGATTGGGACAAGTAAGAGATGTAAGTAGTGTGAATGTTGCTAACTTCTCTATTGTAAAAGCAGAATTTGAGTATAAAAAAGGGTTAAATGCTGCTGCAGTTGATGTTGCAAATGCTTTGAGCATAGCAAAATCAAAACTTCCACCAAATGCAAATCCAGCTATCTATACAGTAGGGGATTTTACTCTACCAGTAGATATACTATCACTAAGTCCAAAAAATAAAAATATTTCAATAGAAGATATAAGAAAAATAGCTCAAAGTTTTATAAAACC
>JALUNR010000249.1 GCA_027055005.1 Campylobacterales bacterium | reverse complement strand
CTAATACCTCCTAAACATAACATGCTCAAACACAGAACTCTTTTCTACTTTACCATCTATAACTTTTTCCTCAACAAATCTTTTGGTTGTAGAATAAACTGGTATAAAACCTCTTTGTTTTGAAAAAACAATCATATTATAAACAGCACCAAAATCACCTTGAATCAAGACTATATCATCTTTGTTAGCATTTTTTACTAAAAAGTTTTTGATAGGAAGTAGGTAAGCATCTATATCTATATTGTGAGGAGGTATATTTGACCATAAAGTTTGAAGTTTTTCTGGAAGATATACAAACTCTTCCACTTGTAAACTACTTTTTGCATCCAAAATCTGCTTTGGAGTAAGTTTGTGTGAAAATAGTAAAAACATCTTTTTTGTCATGATAATCCTTAGATTTTTAGTAAGTATATCATAATTGATAGACAATATATATCTTTTTAGTACAAAAATCCAAACAACCAGAGAGGGATTTTATTTTCAAATCCTATCTCTGTATCATCGATAAATATATAACTATCTGATATATCTTTAACCTGCCCAAATCCTTTATTTTTTCCCCCAACCTCAAAAGTATATTTTTCATCCACTAAAAAATCCCCAGTATTAGCATAGTATATAGAGTGTTTTGTCTTAACTTGAGATACAAAAAAACTCTCTCTAATAGTTCCTTTTTGGCTACTATCACAAAGAGCATTGAAAAGATTTGGATTTGATAGATATAATTTATCAGCTTTTCGGATATTTGCAAATCTTTTTGCTTCGTTGGTTACTAAAGTTATAAGTTCTGCATCATTTAGATAGTTTAGGTATTTGTAAAGTGTAGCTTTTGTAATCCCAGCTAACCTTGCTAGTTTTTCTATATGTAACTCAAATGGATTTGAGATACAAACTGTAAGAAGTATCTTTTTTAGTGTATCTACTTTATCAGGTTGAATAGAGTAAATCTTACTCAAATCTATGTGTAGGATTTTATTTATAGTATCATTTATCCTATCGATATATTGGCTTTTATCTTCAAAGTAAAAAGGATATGCTCCAACTTTTAAGAAGTTATCGAAATACTTTATAATCTTTTTATCTTTTAGGGTATCTATAATCTCACTTGATAACTTTTCATGAGAGTTTAAAATCTCTTCTAATCTAAAGCTATGAAGTTTTACTTCTTGAGTTAGTTCTAAAAACTCTCTAAAGCTAAGTGGATAGAGATGATACATAGAATATCTTCTGGCAAAATCAGGGCTTCTTAAAGCAATAGCACTAGAGCCTGTAAAGTAAACCTTTATATCTAAAAAATCATAAATAGATTTTAACTCTTGCTCATAATTTTTTGATTCATGAACTTCATCTATACAGATTAACTCCCCGCCTCTCTTGCTATACTCATCCACAAAATCAAAAAGAGATATATCATAAAACATAGGATGATCACATGAAATATACAGTTTATCTTCTACTTCACTTTCAGCTAAAATCTGCATCAAAATAGTAGTCTTACCAACTCCACGACTACCATAAATAGCAGTAAGCTTTGCAGTGGAGTTTTTTAAATCATCATATATATATCTTTGAAATTTTGGTAGAGATTGATTACTTTTTAGCCTATAAAGTCGCTTGGCATTTGCTAGTAAATCTTGCATGATAAACCTTTAGTATATTGTATTGTACTAAAATTATATCTTTTGGTTTATTATATTAAACTTATTTTAATCACAAACCTACATTCATTTCGCTCTTTTGTTTTGTTTCAAGGTTAACTAGTTGTTTGATGTTCATCTCAAAAATCCTTGATTTTTGGACTAACATACTCACAACTCTCACAAAGACCCGAAAGCAAAGCGACGAGGAAAATCCCCTTAAAATCGGGTCTTATCTCATGATAGCCTATAAATTGGCTATTTTGTAAAAAATGTTAACAATATGATGTTAAACAACTATCGATATGGTGGTACTTTGCAAAAAAGTTTGCAAATCGATAGTCATATTTTATTCTAAACTAAATATGATTTCATCAAATTTATCTTTACCTAGCCATTTTATTATCAATTTTGAATTTCTAAAAAATTGATTTTTTTTCTTTTTGTTGTTCATTACTGCTGGATAAATTCGTTTTATAGCATTTTCTAAATCTTTTAAATTATCTTCTGTCGGTTCTTTTGCTTTTTTAATTATTCGTTCAATATCTTTTGCATCTTTTGATTTTGAAAAATCTATATCCGTATTTTCTTGTTTTGTATTATTGGAAGTTATTTGATTTAACTCTTTTTGTGCATCTTCTATCAATTTTGAATAAGAATATTTTTCTATAAAACTTTCTAAAGCACTTTTTTTATATTTTTTATCAACTTTTTGAATAGACTCCCATTTATTTAGTGCTTCTTGTTCTTTTTTGACTAACTCTTCATGTTCTTTTTCCTCTTTTAAAAAGTTTAATCTATTATTTATAGACTCTATAAATTTATGTTTTGGATGTTTTTGTATAAAATTTTTTATATAATTTATATCCGTACTATTTGAAATTATTTCTAAATCTTTCTCTTCTTGAGATTTTTGAATATCAAAATATCCATATCCTACAGATGTTTTGGATCCAATACCAAAAATTTCCAATGATTCTGAGAGCTCACTTTTTACAATTTTAAGAATATTACCTTTAAAATATTCGCTATTTAATTCTATACTCTCACTAGTTGTTATTATAATTTCAAATTGAGAACCTTTTAGTGTTAAAAAATTAATAGGATTTGGATTTTGTGTATCTGTTGGGACTTCATTCCCATTATAATACTTTTGATAATGATTATTCATAATATCAACTTGAAATTTTGGCTCTTTTGTAAAGGCATCAAAAAAGATTACTTTACCCTGTTGGTCATTAGAACCAAATATTTCTCTAAATGAACTATCTTCAAAGGCTTTCCCTTCCTCATTATCAAAATACTTTTCTATTATAAAACTTCTTAGAATTCCTTTTATTGATTGTGCAGGAATATATGGAATGCCATATATATGATGAAGTGTTATAGAGGTCTCATAAACAGAAGCACTACCTATACCAATGGCTAATCTCCAATTATTGGTTGCTAAGATTGACTCATTAATAGGATAGATACTTTTAATGTTGATATAATATTTATCAATTTTATCTTTATCTACATTTGTAGAATTTTTAATATCTTTAATATTAAATTCATATTTATCTTTATTAGGATTAAAATTTATTTTAGAAAATCGATGAAACCTCAAGTAGTAATTATCAATATTTTTAACCTCTAAATTATTTTTTTCTAATAGCTCACTTGTATCTTTTGGTATAAAATAGTTCATTTTAACTATCCTTTGAGATTCGCCCCTCGGCAAATCGTCTAAGCCAAGAGAATAGAGCCAAAACTTCTATGGTCACTTTTTTGTATTTTGTGGAATCAAGGTTGATAAGTCTCTCAATTAGCTCTTGAACATTATTCATGTTGTAGCGTTTTTTTAACCACTCATCCACTTGATTGTATATGAGTGTATAGCTTGTATTATTTTTTGAAAAAATAAATGCAAAAGTGGCACTTAAACCATTGGTTTGAATAAGAGATGGAATCTTTTTACAATAAGATTTATACTCTGATTGTTTAATTCCTTGATTGGCTACTGCTTCATCCACTTTCTCATAAGCAAAAATGGCTCTCTCTTTTTCTATATCTCTAATTGCCATGACTTCCTCCTATAACTATAGATACTATCCCTTTACCAATAGTCGCATTTCCACCAATTTGCAAAGTTTTAGGTACAGTAGAGGTAAAAAAGTCCATTACCTCATCATCGGTATTAAAGTTTTGTATTTGTGTTACCTTTGTCATTGTATGAGAAGCTAATGCCAAAGAATACATCACTGTCTCACAAGGTAAATACTCTTCCGTAAATAATGCACCAGTGGCAACAACACCAGTTTTATTATCTATTTTAGTTCGTGTAATAACTTCTGTTGAAAGAGTAACAAAATCTTTAAAATCATCATTAGATAAAATGATTAGTTTTTCTTTTATCTCTTCATTGTTTAATTCTGTTGCTAAAAACTCAGCTATTGCTTGAGTATTGTTATCTTTTTTAATTGAAATTTGATACTCTTCCACTATTACACTATTATTATCAATATTTATTTTTGAATCATTTGTGATTGTATTTTCTTTGATTTTAAAATCTTGTTCATTATCCGATATTTTTAAATCTTTTACAAATTTATTAAGTACCATAGGACATGTAACCCAAGCAAAAATCCCTTTAGCTGATTTAACAGGAAAAAGTAAAATTCTTGCATCACTAAAACCTAAAGCTCCAGCAAACTCTTTGTCTGATTTTTCAGGGAATGCTTGTTCGATAGCAGAGGGTGCATTGCTTTCATCATAACCAAAACTCATATATGTCTTTATCAATACATCAACATCAGTTCTACCTTTTAGTTCAAACGCTTCTCGAAGGCTTCCTTTTAAACTACTTCCTTCTATTTTAGGAAAATTTGTATGCCCCTCTCTTTGGATTGGCATATCTACAATTCCTAAGTCTGAACCACTACCTACATGCATAGGTGAAATTGTGTGAATGTACATTACTTTTGCTTTTTTAAACATTGTCTATCCTTTTTTTATTTTTTTTGTTTGAGAATTTTCTTTTATCTCTTCTTTATTTACTGTAGTACTATTAATAAACTTTTCATATTCATCATGACCACTATCAAATGTTTTATAAACATAAATAACCTCATCCTCACTAAAATAAAAAATTCTATTAACATTTTTTCCATCATCATAAACCAAATGACCATTTTTTCTCTCTGTCTTACTATCTCTCGTATCTTGCCAAAACTTTGTCGCTAAAATCCTCTTAATATCACTCTGTTTCTCTATCTCTTCTAAGATTTCATTTGGAGCATAAAAAATAAAAAACTTCTCTCTATATCGTTTCCACAAAATATTACCCAGTGGATTTAAAGCTACAAACTCATTATCAATTTCAAGAAGAGATTCCATATTGG
>JALUNR010000248.1 GCA_027055005.1 Campylobacterales bacterium | reverse complement strand
ACTATTTTAGGGCTTTTACCTTTTTTACCTTTTTTAGATAGAAATTATCCAGTCATGATAGATGCAAAAAGTGGAGTTAGTGGAGCTGGTAAAAAGTGTAGCCATAACACTCACTATGTAACTATAAATGAAAATATATTTGCTTATGCTCCTTTGACTCATAGACATACACCTGAAATAAAAGAAAAACTTGGATTAGAAAATATAGCTTTTGTCCCTCACTTGTTACCTTTAACTCGTGGAATGTTGGTAGATAGTTATTTGCTTTTAAAAGAAGAAGTTGATTCTTTAAAAATCTTAAAAGAGTTTTATAAAGATTCTTTATTTATTAGGATTTTTGAAAATCCTGTTGATATAAAGAGTGCTTCTGGAACAAATTTTTGTGATATTTTTGCAAAATGTGAGGGTGAAAAGCTCTATATTAGTAGTGCAATAGATAATCTTTTAAGAGGAGCTTCTTCACAAGCTGTTGTAAATGCAAACTTAATGTGTGGATATGATGAAGATATGGGAATACCAAAAGTGGCATATGTTCCGTGATAGAGATAGGAGAGGGAGCTATTTTTATAGCTGATGTTCATGCAAATAGTAACAGAAAAGAGTTTTTAAACTTTTTAGATGAAGTAAAAGCTATAAATCCTCCACAACTTTTTTTGATGGGAGATATTTTTGATTTTTTAACTTATCCTGCAAAATTTACGATAGAGTTTTATAAAAAAGAGATTGAGGCTCTAAATCTTTTGAGTAAAAATTTAGAAGTGTACTACTTAGAGGGAAATCATGATTTTAACTTAAAAGAGATTTTCCCAAAAGTAAAAGTTTTTCCCTTCTCTTCTCAACCACTAAAGGTAAAATACAAAAATCAAATTGGATATTTGGCTCATGGTGATATTTTTAGTGGATTTAAATATAATTTTTTTCACTTTTTTTTGAGAAACAAATATCTACTTAGCCTTTTAAATTTGATAGCTGGTAAAAAACTACCTTTATATTACTTGCAAAAAACAAAGAATAAAAAGATTTGCAAAAAAGCACCTAACTTTGAAAAAATCATTAAACAAAAAATTGATTTGTACGATATAGGGTTAAGTGAAGTTGATTTTATCATAGAAGGACACTATCATCAAGGTTTATCTCTTAAAGATAAGTGTTTCTATTTTAATCTAAAATCTTATGGTTGTGATAAAAAGTATTATCTAATCAAAGGAGATAAAATCACTTTAATTTAACCTAAAAGGGGTGTGAATGAGTGATAAAAATGTCTTAAAAGTTGGCTCAAATGAGATGGAACTAGTGGACTTTCGTATATATAAAGAGCAAGAAGGTGAAGTATATGAAGGTATTTATGGAGTAAATGTTTCTAAAGTAAGAGAGATTATAAAATTACCAAACCTTACAAAACTTCCAGGTGGACCAGAGTATATAGATGGTATATTTGATCTTAGAGGGGTAGTGATACCTGTTGTAAATCTAGCTAATTGGATGGAAATAACTTCTCCAAAAAATAAAACTTTGAGTGAGAGAATAATCATAACTGAGTTTAATAACATTCTAATAGGTTTTTGTGTTCATGAAGCAAGAAGAATAAGAAGAGTTAGTTGGGGTGATATAGAATCAACATCTTTTACTTCTAATGATGAAGGTGCTTTTAGTAAAACTAAGATAACAGGTGTTACAAAGATAGAAAATGATGAAGTACTTTTGGTTTTGGATTTAGAGAGTATTATAGAAGATTTAGGACTTTATACTCCAAGTACTGAAATAGATGAAAATACTATACAAAAATTTAATGGAACAGCACTTGTATTAGATGATAGTGTAACTGCAAGAAGACTTGTAAAAAATGCAATGGTAGAAATGGGATTTAATGTGGTTGAAGCAGTTGATGGAGAAGAGGGATTAAGAAAACTTGATGATATGTTAAGTATTTTTGGTGATACGATTAGTGATGAGCTTAAAATAATAGTTAGTGATGTAGAAATGCCTCAAATGGATGGTTTTACATTTGCATCAAAAGTTAAAAAAGATAAAAGATTAAAGAGTATTCCTCTAGTTTTTAACTCTTCTATAAGTGATCATTTTAGTGATATCAGAGGTAAAGAAGCTGGTGCTGATGCATATCTAACAAAATTTGATGCTAGTGTGTTTTATAAAGAGATAGCAAATGCTATAAATAAACATAATGTAGTAAAAAATTTAGAGATAGTATAGGGAGGTTGGAAAATGGATGATATGCAAGAAATAAGAGAAGATTTTTTAGTAGAAGCTTTTGAAATGCTAGATAAAATGGATCAGGATTTAGTTGAACTTGAAAATAATCCTGAGGATTTAGAGCTTTTAAATAGTATTTTTAGAGTTGCTCATACCGTAAAAGGATCAAGTTCATTTTTAAACTTTGATGTTTTAACTGAACTTACCCATCATATGGAAGATGTTTTAAATAAAGCTAGAAAAGATGAACTTAAAATAACTCCACAGATTATGGATGTAGTATTAGAGTCAGTTGATATGATGAAAGCACTTTTAGAGAGTATTAGAGATACAGGAAGTGATGATTGTGGTATAGATATAAGTGACATATGTTCTAGATTTGATGCTATTTCAAATGGTGAAGAAATCAGTATAGATGTAAGTGAAAAGCCTAAATTAGAGCCAATACCAGAATCTGCTGAAGAAGAAAGTGTTGACTTATCAAGTTTAAGTGATGAAGAAGTTGAGGCTGAAATAGAAAGACTACTAGCAGAGAAACAAAAAGAAAAAGAGGCAAAGAAAGCTGAAAAATCTAAAAAGAAGAGTAGTTCATTAAGTAATGAAGAGAATAAAAATTTAACAGTATCAACACAAAATAGGAATGTGTCAAAATTAAAAGATGGTAAAAAAGATAAAAAAGTAGTTTCTGCTCCTGAACAAACTATAAGGGTTGAAGTTAGCAGACTTGATAATCTTATGAACTTAATAGGTGAGC
This sequence comes from Campylobacterales bacterium, assembly GCA_027055005.1. Classification (GTDB taxonomy): domain Bacteria; phylum Campylobacterota; class Campylobacteria; order Campylobacterales; family QNZT01; genus SZUA-1377. The sequence continues at coordinate 2,113 of JALUNR010000248.1, read as the reverse complement.
TAGTTCTAGGTAAAAATAGACTTTTAAAAATCTATGATGATGTGGAAGAAAGATATGAGGGAGAGAAATTTTTAGAAGAGTTAAATCAAGTAGTTTCTTCTGTATCTTTAGTTACAACAGATCTTCAAATAGCAGTTATGAAAACAAGAATGCTTCCTGTTGCAAAAGTTTTTAATAAGTTTCCACGGCTTGTAAGAGATCTTTCTCGTGAGTTAAATAAAGATATTGATTTGATAATGAGTGGAGAGGAAACAGAACTTGATAAATCTATTATAGAAGAAATAGGTGATCCTTTAGTTCATATGATAAGAAACTCTTGTGATCATGGTATAGAAAGTAAAGAAAAAAGAAAAGAAGCTGGAAAGGATATAAAAGGAAAAGTTTATCTTAAAGCATACAATGAAGGAAATCAAATAGTTATAGAAATAAAAGATGATGGTGCAGGAATGGATCCAGATTTTCTTAAGATGAAGGCTCTTGATAAAGGTATAGTTAATGAAAAAGAGATAGAAAATATAAGTAATAAAGAAGCTTATGGACTTATATTTAAACCAGGTTTTTCTACTGCGGCTAAAGTTACTGGAGTTAGTGGTAGAGGTGTTGGTATGGATGTTGTTAAGACAAATATAGAAAAATTAAATGGAATTATAGATATAGAAAGCTCTCTTGGAGAAGGTACAACTTTTAAGTTAAAGATACCTCTTACATTAGCTATTATGCAAGCATTATTGGTTTCAGCTCAAGAAGAGTATTTTGCTATACCTCTTTCATCAGTACTTGAAACAGTTAGAATAAATTTGGATGAAATCTATACAATAGATGGTAAAAATGTTCTTAAACTAAGAAATGAAATCCTACCATTAGCTAGACTATCAGATGTATTTAATGTAGAAAGAGTTTTAGATGTGAATGATCAAGTTTATGTTGTGGTTATTGGAATAGCTGAGAGTAAGCTTGGTATTATAGTAGATGGTTTGGTCGGACAAGAAGAGGTTGTTATAAAAAGTATGGGTGATTATCTCCAAGGTATAAAAGGAATAGCTGGAGCAACTATAAGAGGTGATGGTGGTGTAACACTGATTGCTGATGTATCTGCTATGATGGATATTGCAAGAGAACTTAGTGTAAATCTTTTGGAAGAAAATGAAAATGTAATTCAAAAAGAAAAAAATTCTCCTAGTGATTACAATGTACTGATAGTAGATGATAGTAAAACAGATCGTGCTATTATGCAAAAAGGTCTAACACCACTTGGAATCACATTGACTGAGGCTACAAATGGAGTGGAAGCTCTTGAAATTTTAAAAAGAGGAGATACTATATTTGATGCTGTACTTATTGATATTGAGATGCCTCAAATGGATGGATATACACTTGCAAGTGAAATAAGAAAGTATTCAAAATATAAAAATATGCCACTTCTTGCAGTTACAAGTAGAAGTAGTAAAAGTGATAGACTTAGAGGTGTTGAAGTTGGTATGACGGAGTATATTACTAAGCCATATTCATTGGAATATTTGGCAAATACAGTAAGTAGAAATATAAAATTATCAGTAGGAGAGACGGCATGAGTGCAGGATTAGAAAATGTATTAAAAAAGCAACAAACTCAGTTAAGCTCATCAAAAGATGAAAAAAAAGTGGATGAAGATATAATGCAACTTGTTGGTTTTATAGTTGGTGAAGAGGAATATGCTATACCAATTTTATCTATCCAAGAGATTATAAAACCTATAGATTATACTAGAGTTCCTACAACTCCAGAGTTTGTTTTAGGGGTATTTAATCTTAGAGGGAATGTTATACCTTTGATAGATCTTAGAAAAAAGTTTTCTTTGAGAAGTAAAAATGTTGATGGTGATACAAGATATATAGTTTTAAAAGATGAAAATAATATAGCAGGATTTGTTATAGATAAATTAACAGAAGCTATAAGAATAAAAAAATCTCAAATAGAAGAAACTCCAGAAACAATGAGTAAAAGAGATGGTTATATTTATGGTATTGGTAAAACAAATAAAGGTATATTGACAATAGTTAATGTTAAAGCACTTTTGAAGAGGGATTTTTAATAAAAACTTAACTTAAAAAGTAAAATTTATTTTATATATGGT
>JALUNR010000247.1 GCA_027055005.1 Campylobacterales bacterium | reverse complement strand
CATTCTTAGGTGATTTTGGTATGGGTGGTATTCATGTAGGTATGGGTGGATATGCAAGTTCTAGTAAAATCTTTGCTGAAAGTTTATATGCAGAAAGAGGACTAGAGTGGATAATCGGAGCTCATGTAAACAAAGTAGAAGAGGGTAAAGCTAGTTATGAATTATTAGATGGAAGTAAAGGTGAAGCAGAGTTTGACTTTGCTATGCTTATTCCACCATTTGCTGGTGTTGGACTAAAGGCTACGGCAAAAGATGGTAGTGATATCACAGATACTGTATTTGCACCAAATGGATTTATGAAAGTTGATGCAAACTATGGAGCAGGAGCTTATGAAAATTGGAAAGCAAGTGATTGGCCAAAAACTTTACAAAACCCAACATATAAAAATATGTTTGCAGTAGGTATTGCTTTTGCACCACCACATCCAATAAGTAAACCTATGAGTTCACCAAATGGAACTCCTATAACACCAACTCCTCCAAGAACTGGTATGCCTAGTGCTATGATGGGAAAAGCAGTAGCAGCAAGTATTAGAGATATGTTACTTGACGGAGCAGCTGAGCCAACTCATACAGCTTGTATGGCAGAGATGGGAGCAGCTTGTGTTGCAAGTGCTGGTAAAGGTGTATTTAGTGGAACAGCAGCTGCTATGACTGTTTATCCGATAGTTCCTGATTTTGAAAAATATCCAGGTGTTGGTAGAGATATGAATGGTACAACTGGAGAGATAGGGCTTGCAGCTCACTGGGTTAAACATATACTTCACTTTGTATTTATGTGGAAAGCTCAATTAAAACCAGGTTGGACTTTAATACCAGAATAGATTTAAAAAATAAAATATTGTAATAAGGAGAATAAATGGCAACAGAACATATAGGACATATAAACCCATATAGTCCACAATCAGGAACAATGGTTCCACTAGGATTTAGAAAATTTTTAAGAACTTGTGTATTATGGCAAATAATTAGATTTATTGCTATAAACATCAGAATGACAGTTCTTATCTTAAAATCACACCACTAAAATTTATATAATAAGAGGTTTTTCCTCTTATTATAACTTCTAATTAAAAATATCATAAATACTTCTTATAAAACTTAAATATTTTTTAAAAATATTATTTAATTGTTGATATAAATCATTTTTTATTTATTATTTTTTTGATAAACTAAATAAGTTTGACTTATAATAAGATAAACTTTGTCTTTTTTCTTATTATAAAGTTAACTTAATCTTATAAAGGAGTAATGCTTATGAAGGTAGAAATATCAAGAAGAAAGTTTCTTCAAGGTAGTGTAGCTTTGAGCATAGCTGGTGGAACTGCTATTAGTGCTACCAACTTATTTTCAAGTGAACACGAGGAGGGTCATGGTCTTCCTGAAAATATTACTACAAAAACCAGTACTAAAAAAGCGGAAAATATACCATTTTTATGTGGTATTTGTGTAAATAAATGTGCAGGTTTTGCAAGAGTGGAGGATGGAGTAGTTACAAAACTAAATCCAAATCCATACTTTCCAAAATCAAGAAATATGTTGTGTCCAAGAGGAAATGCAGGTATCCAAACATTGTATGATCCAGATCGTCTAAAATATCCACTTATTAGGATAGGTGAAAGAGGTGATGGAAAATATAAAAGAGTTAGTTGGGATGAAGCTTATGAAGCTATCTTAAATGGAACTGACAAGTTTAAAGGTATCAAACAAATCTTAGATGAAGAAAAAGATAATCGTGCAACTATTGGTTACTGTAATGGTGAAGGTCTTTCAAAAGAAGAGTTTGAAGTACTTGTTGGTGGAAAAATAGGTAGTCCAAATTATGTTGATGAGATAAGTATTTGTCTTGAAACAACTCTTGGTGGATATGTAAATACCATAGGTGCTTATGGGGAAGCAGATCTTAATAATGCTGATTATCTAATCATCGCTGGAGCAAATAGAGCAGAGGCAATCATAACTCCAGATACTATGGATATGTTTAAAAGAACTCAAAGAAGAGGCTTGAAAACTATAGTTTTAGATCCTAGATTTACAAACACTGCTGCAAAAGCAGATCGTTGGTATGCAGTGAATCCTGGAACTGACTTAGCTTTTGTTTTAGCTTTAACTTATGTTGTCATAAGTGAAGAGTTATATGATAAAGATTTTGTTACAAAACACGGAGATGGATTTGAAGATTATAAAAAACATATCCTATCTCATAAATATACTCCTGAGTGGGCAGAGAAGATAACTAATATCCCTGCACATGAGATACATAAAACAGCAAGAGAGTTTATGGCTGCAGAACACCCTATATACTATCAAGGAAGAAGAAGTGTATTTTCTAAAAATGATTTTCAACTTCGTCGTGCAATGGCTATTTTTCAAGCACTGAGTGGAAACTTAGATAAAAAAGGTGGTATTATTTATGGTAAAAAACTAGCTCTTCCAAAAGAGGATATAAATGAACCTATGTATGCTCAAGTAAAAGAAAGATTTGATACTGAAGGTATAGCAATACCAGCTCAAAAAACAGGTTCTTGGATAGCATTTAGAAATATGGTTTTAGAGGGCAAAGCTCCTTATCCAGTAAGAGCAATGTTTATGAGAAAACACAATCCTATGAGTGGTGTGCCAAATACTAAAAAAACTGAAGAATTTTTGAGAAAAATGGATCTGAATGTTATGATAGACATACTTCCAAGTGATACTGCTATGTTTGCAGATGTAATCTTACCTGAAGCTTCATACTTAGAGAGAACTTCTCCAGTTGCAAGTTATGGAGCATTAGAGCCTGCTATTGTTCAAAGAAAAGCGGCTATAAAACCTCAATTTGAGACAAAAGTTCCAGAACAAATCTTTAGAGAATTGGCAGAGAAACTGAGTAAACCTCTTTGGGAAATAACTAAAAAGTATGATGAAGATGTACAAGATGATTTAAAAGGTAAATCAAAAGAGGAAGAAGAAAAATACTATAAAGAAAATGGATTTGACTTAGCAGATGCTTGGGAAAAACCTTTTGAAGAATCAAATAAAGAAAAAGTAGTAAAAGCATTTGGTGAAGAAGCCTGGAAAATCTTAAATGAAAAAGGTGTTTATTATCCAAATATGGATAAATATCACAAACAATTAAATCCAAATGAGTATCAATACTACCCTGAAGATAAGAAAAATTATACAACTAAAAAAGATAATTTAAAAGTTGTATTTAATTTTAAAAACTTAGCAAAAAAAGGTGTTGATCCTATGCCAATGTGGCATGATGAGTGGAATTTTAGTGTTCCAAAAGGTAAGTTTAGACTTGTAACTGGTCGTCATGCACAGTTTACTCAAAGTGGAACTACAAACAATGTAATGTTAAGAGATTTAATCCCTACAAATTATATTTGGATAAATAGTAGAGTTGCAAAAGAGAGAGGTATAAAATTTGGAGATTTAGTTGAAGTTAAAAGTAGTGTTGGAAAGATACATATAAAAGCTTATCCTACTGAAAAAATAGCTCCAAATCAAATCTTTATGCTTCATGGCTTTGGTGGAAGCAGCCCTCATATGGAATTTGCTTACGGAAATGGTGGAAATGATGCGGTAATTATCGAAGATAAGATAGAACCAGTATATGGTGCTGCTGTTATGCATGAAACAAATGTAGAAATAAGGAAGGTGTAATCATGGCAAGATATGGAATGGCATTAGATTATAAAAATTGTATAAATTGTAGAGCTTGTGAAGTAGCTTGTAAAGAGGAAAATGGTGTACTTTTAGGTGCAGATAAACATAGAATCTGGGTAGGAAGTAACAATCCTGAAGGACAGTGGCCAAATATTAGCCTAGCATCTGCAGCTTTTATGCCTAGTCAGTGTCAACACTGTGATAATGCTCCTTGTCAAGAAGTTTGTCCAACACATGCTACTTATTATGATGAAAATGGAGTTGTAAGAGTAGATAGTAATAAATGTATCTTATGTAGTTACTGTATGAATGCATGTCCGTATGATGCAAGATATGTTGATGATAGAACTATGACAGTTGATAAATGTACTTTCTGTTCAGACACAAGACTAGCACGAGGTGAAACAACTACTGCTTGTCAAGCTACTTGTCCTACAAAGGTAAGAACATTTGGTGATCTTGATGATCCAAACAGTGAGATTAGTACACTTTTAAGAGATAGAGAGCATTTTAGCCTAAAATCTCATCTAGGTACTAAACCAAAACTTTTCTATCTAATATAAGGAGCAAAATATGAGTATAAAAGAATTTATCACGACAATTCCTTATAATAAAATAAGTGTAAAAGATATATTGTCATTTGAAAAATCACCTAGAAATATTCTAATGGCTGTGTTAACAGTAGCTTTTTTAGCTATGTTTGTTATAGGTGTAGGTATTTATTTAGTGCATGGGCACCATGCTTATGGTGTTACAAGACAACATCCTTGGGGACTTTTGATAGCAGTTTACATCTTTTTTGTTGTTAGTTCAACAGGACTTTGTATAGTTGGTTCACTTGGTGATGTTTTTGGATTTAAAGACTATATGATGATAAGTAAAAGAGCTATCTTTGGTTCAATAGTTACTATCTTAGCAGGATTTTCAGTTATTGCATTTGAAATAGGTCATCCAGTAAGAATGTTGATTTACAATATCTTATCTCCAGGGCTTAGATCTGCTATTTGGTGGATGGGAACTCTATATGGAATTTATTTAACTTTTATGATTATAGAGTTTGTATTTTTGCTAAGAAATGATATGAAAAAAGCGAAAATTTTTGGATTAATAGGACTTTTAGTAGGTCTTGCAGCACACTCAAATCTTGGTGGTGTTTTTGGATTTTTAAACTCAAGAACTATATCAAATGGTGTTTTTTATCCAACATATTTTATCCTTACAGCATTTATAACAGGTATTTATATCGCATTTATTATGATGGGATTTAGATATAAGTTAAAATTTCCAGAAAATGCAAGAGTTATGCTTGTAAATCTTGCTAAAATTCAAGGTTTATTGATATCTATCTTGATTTTCTTTGAAACTTGGAAAATGCTAACAGGTATTTATGGTGGTATGCCAACTCGTGCTGAAGTAGTAGAACATATTTTAACTACTCCACCATTTTGGGTAGAATTTTTCTGTGGTATGCTTATTCCTCTTGTTATTATACTTAGTAGTGGTGGAAGAAATGTAGTAGGAATGTTCTGGGGATCACTTATAGGTATGGTTGGTATCTTCTTTATGAGATATGATTTAGTTCATGATACTCAACTAAAACCACTTCAAATGATGAAAATAACAGAGTATCAACTTCCTCCAGAGTGGATACACTATTTTCCAAGTGCAACTGAGATTATGATAAGCCTTGGTGGACTAGGAATCTGTTTACTACTTTATTGGATAGGAACAAAAGCATTTAACTTAGATGCTGTTGAGCATTAAAAATAAAAAGTAATCCTCTCTTGAGGATTGCTTTATAAAAAAATTTCAATTAGGGGAAAGAAAATGAAAAAATCGATTATAGCGATTTCAGTTATAAGTGCATTTGCACTATCGGCAAATGCTTCTTCAAATGCAGAATTAACACAACAAATAAATGATCTAAAAGTTCAACTTGCAAAGTTAGAGAAAAAAGTAAATCATGTAGATAAAAAAGCAAGTACAGCAAGAATGCTTGCAAATGGAAATCACTTAAAATGGGATGTTGATTTTAGAACAACAGACGATAGAATAAAATACACTATGGGTGATGGAAGTACAAAAAGAAATAATGGACTTTTAGCAAATAGATTACTTTTAAACCTAAAATATGATGCAGGTGATAATGTTAGATTTTACGGAACACTATCTTTTAATAAGGCATTTGGCTATGCTTCAACAACAGCTACTGGTAAAACTTTTTACTATGATTGGATTGTAAATGAAAACCTTCATGATACTGCTTTGAGAGTAAAAGAAGCTTATTGGTTATATGCAAATGACACTTTCTTTGGTAAACCTATTTCTTGGACAGCTAGTATTGGTAGAAGACCAAGTACAGGTGGACTAGGAATTAACTTTAGAGAGGGAGATAATCGAAAATCAGCTATTGCATCGACTGTAAACTTAGAGTTTGATGGAGCAAGTTTGAGATGGAATCTTGATAAAGTTATCCCATTAGAGGGAAGTTGGTTAAAAATATGTATGGGAAGAGGTATAACTTCTGCAAAACCAAGATTTTCTGGTGATGACTATGCGACAGATGATAACTATGTAAACTCAAATATGCTAGGAGTTATTTTTGTTCCTTATGATAATGGTCAATACTCTCTGCATACAAATTATGCATCTGCAAATGGAGCAATAGGACTTGGTACAAATCCAGCAGCTGGATTTAAAACTTTTGGTTCAATAAGACTTGCAACAGCTATGTTTAAAGCTGAAGGAATAGGTGATGGAATAAGTGATTATTTAGATGATACTATATTCTTTGCATCTTATTCTCAAAGTAAAACAGACCCCGATGCAGGTATGAAAATGTTAGGTAGTACTGATAGTAAAACTGGGCACTCTTATTGGGTAGGACTTCAAATGCCAGGGCTGATAGCTGATGATGCAAGATGGGGAGTTGAATATAATCATGGTAGTAAATATTGGAGAAGTGTAACTTATGGTGAAGATACTATGATAGGTTCTAAAATAGCAGCTCGTGGTGATGCTAAAGAGATTTATTGGATTAAACCTCTTACTAAATCACTAAGTATGAATCTAAGATATACTCAAATAGATTATGATTATACTGGAAGCAATGGTTTCTTTGGATATCAAGGAAGACCAAGAAGTACATTTACTAAAAATGATGTAAAAAAAGCAACAGACTTTAGGATATTGTTTAGATATAAATTCTAAAATATTATAACTTTTTTGATATAATTTTATTATGAAAGTTATACATACATCAAGAAGAAGATTTTTAAAGGGTAGTGTAGCACTTTGTGTCTATGCTACCTCTTCTTTTGCGGCTCTTCGCCCTACAACAAAGACAACAACTAAAAATGCAAAAGCAGTTCCCTATCTATGCAATATGTGTAGAAACAAGTGTGCAGGATTTGCAAGAGTTGAAAAAGATATTATCACTAAACTAAATCCAAATCAATACTTTCCTAAAAGTAGAAATATGCTCTGCCCAAAAGGTAACTCTGCAATTCAAGCTATATATGATGAAGATAGACTAAAGTATCCACTTATTAGGATAGGGAAAAGAGGAGATGGTAGATATAAAAAAGTAACTTGGGATGAAGCTTATGAGTATATAAAAGATAAGCTCGTAAAAATCTTAGATGAACAAAAAGATAATCGCTCTACTGTTGCTTACTGCAATGGAGAAGGATTTAACAAAGATGAATATATAAAATTTTTTGGTGCAAAATTTGGAAGTTCAAATTTTTTAGATGAGGGTAGTATCTGTCTAAATACAAAACTAGGAGCAACGGCTTTGACAATAGGTGATGTCGGAGAGATGGATGTCGCAGGAAGTGATTATATGATTATCAGTGGTGCTAATAGATATGAATCTCTTATTACCCCTGATAGTCTTGATATGATTCATTCAAAACAGAAGCTTGTAGTGCTAGATCCTAGATGTACAGTTACAGCAACAAAAGCAGATGAGTATCTGCCCCTAAATCCTGGAACTGATTTGGCATTTTGTTTAAGTATGATGTATATTTGTATCAAAGATGAGTTATATGATAAAAGTTATGTTAAAAAGTATTTCAAAGATTTTGATAAATTAAAAAAACATATTTTAAGCGAAAAATACACTCCAAAATGGGCAGAATCAAAGACAAATATCCCCTCTCAAAAAATAGAAAAAATAACAAAAGAGTTTTTTAGTTCATCAAATCCACTTTATTACTTGGGGAGAAGAAGTGTTTGGAGTAAAAATGACTTTCAACTCCGTCGAGCAATGGTACTTATAAATGCACTTGCAGGAAGTATTAACAGAAAAGGTGGGATTATCTTTGGGAAGCCATTTGTCTTAAAAGATGAAGAGATAAATGCACCACTTTATGCAAATGCCAAAGAGAGATTTGATCTTGACGGTGTTGTTTATGGCTCACTTAAAGGTGGAAGTTGGTTAAATTTTAGAGATAAAGTTATAAACAACATTTCACCATATCCTATAAAAGCTATGTTTATAAGAAAGCATAATCTTATGCAAAATATGCCAAATATCCAAAAAACTAAAAAAATGCTTGATATGATGGATTTAGTAGTTGTACTTGATACTATGCCAAGTGATACAGCTATGATGGCAGATGTTATATTACCTGAGTGTACATTTTTAGAAAGAGAAGATATGGTTGTAAGTTTTAACAGACTTGAACCCTCTTTAGGACTTAGAAATCAAGTGATAAAACCTATGTATGAAAGTAAAAGTATGCAAGATATTTTAGCTGGTCTTGGCAAAAAACTCTCAAAACCTCTATTTGAAATAAGTGCAAAATATGATGAAGATTTGCAAGATAGCATAAAAGAGTTAGGTAGAAAAAAAGCTTTTATTGAGGGTGGTTATGATTTAAGTGAGCTATACAAAGATGATATATCTACAAGAAATAAAAAGCTGATTATATCTCAGTTTGGTGAAAAAGTTTACGATAGCTTGAAAAAAAGAGGTATTTGGCATCCTTATATAGACAAACAAAAAGAGCTTTTTAACAACTATTATCAATACTATCCAAAAGATAAAAAGCACTATACAGTAAAAAGAAAATATAAAGTCAAATGTTATCTTAAAAAGTTAGAAAAAGCTGGTTTTGATTCCTTACCTACTTGGAGAGATAGTTATGATTTTAAAGTTTCTAAAGATGAGTTTCGTCTTATAACAGGAAGATATGTTACAACTACACAAACAGCAACTGCAAACAACATTATGCTAAAAGATTTTGAAGAGGAAAATCATCTTTGGATAAACAACAATGATGCTAAAAGATTAGGTATCAAAAAAGGTGATAGAGTTGTTGTCATGAGTAGTGTGTCTAGCATAGTTATAGAAGCCAAACCTACAAATAAAATAGCCCCAAATGTTGTCTGGTTTTCTCATGGTTTTGGTATAGATTCAAAACAGATGACAACAGCTTATGCAAAAGGTGCAAGTGATAACGAAATCATAGAAGATAAGTTTGAAAAAATCTATGGATGTGCCACTATGCATGAAACAAATGTAAGTATAAGGAAGTTATAGAAAAAAACATAGTTTGACACATAATTAAACATATGCTAAAATACTATAAAAAACAAGGATTTAAAATGGTAGCTTATGCAAGAGATGAAATGGTAGGGATAACAGAGCTTAGCAAATCTTTAGGAAAATATCTTGATAAAGTAGTATCAAATCCTCTCAATAAAATCGCAATCATAAGAAGAAATGAACCAGAAGCAGTAATAGTACCAATAAAAGAGTATGAACATATGAAAGAAGCTAGCGAAATTTTGGAAGATATGCAGATCGCACAAGTAATAAAAGAGAGAGTTATAGATAGAAAAGAGCCTGTAAAATATTTAACTTTAGAGGAATTAGAAGAAAATTTGAGAAAAAGAGGAAAGAATGTATAAAATAATCCCTTTTGATGAAGTTGAAGATGATTTATTTATTTTACCTGATGAAATAGTGAAGGAGGTACTTGATTATCTACATAAATTTCAAACTGACCCATACAAATACTCAAAACCTCTATACAATCAAGGTGGATTAAATCTACAAGGATATAGAAAAACATATATAGCCAATGCCCAGTATAGGATAGTATCAAAGATTGAAGAAGATAAAGTTAAGATAGTTGAAGTGGTAGCTGTTGGTAAAAGAGAAAATAAAGAAGTTTATAAAAAAGCTTCAAAGAGAATAGAGGATTAAGTAAATGGCAAGATATGGTATGGCATTTGATTATAAACTTTGCATAAATTGTCATGCTTGTGAAGTGGCTTGTAAAGAGGAAAATGGTATAGATTTGGGTGCAAAAAATCACAGACTTTGGATAAAAGAAGAGTTTAGTGTAGAGGGTGATTTTTGGAATCTTGATAGAAAAAAAGCTGAGTTTATACAGATGCAGTGCCAAGAGTGTGAAGATGCACCTTGTTTAAAAGCTTGTCCAAACGGAGCGATATATAAAGATACAAATGGCATAGTAAGATTGCACAAAGACAAGTGTGATTTAACTAGAGCTTGTATGAAAGCTTGTCCTTATGAAGCAAGATATGTTGATGAAAGAAACAAAGTTACAGATAAGTGTATCTTTTGTGCAGATACCAGACTAGCTCGTGGTGAAAAGACAACAGCTTGTCAGATAACTTGCCCTGCAAAACTAAGATATTTTGGAGATTTAGATGATCCAAAAAGTGAGATAAGTCAAGTTTTAAAACAAAGAGAACACTTCACCCTAAAACCAGAGAAAAAAACTAAGCCAAAATTATTTTATTTAAAGTAAACTTATGTATATTATAACTATATATCATACATAAGGATAATCATGAAGAAAAATATAATTTTATCAATTGTAGCAATAGTTCTTTTAGCTGGATGCAATGATACTAAAAGTAACAATCAAACACAAACAGTTAAGCAAGAGAGTACTCCTGTTGTAAAGCAAGAAGCTAAAACAGTAGTTAAACAAGAAGTTAAAAAAATATCCTCAGTAGCTAAAACAGCTCCTAAAGAGGAAAAAAAGGCAGTTGTTGAAACACAAACAAAAGAGCCAAGAAGAGCAAATCCTGCAAAAGGACAAAAGATATTTGCAAGAAAACTAAAAGAAGCTTGTGGTATGAATGGCGGTCAAGTAGCAAAAAAACATACTCAAGATGAATGGAAAGCAATAGAAAAAACTGGAAAGATAAAAGATGAAATTAAAAAGATTTGCCCAAAAGCTACTGATGATGCACTAAAAGATAAGTATATTGAAAATTATTTTGATTTTTTTTATAACTATGCAAGTGATAGTGGAAATATACCATCTTGCTAAAGTAATCACAATTTTTTCACAATATATTCTTATAATTATATTAAGAATTTAAAATATAAGTTCTTATATGATAGAATTAAGATTCAAAATAACATAAAGGAGAAGAAATGAAAGATTTTCTAAAATTAGTTTTAACAGGTGCAGTAGCTTTAACTCTTATAACAACAGTAGCAAGTGCAAGTGCTGCTAAAGGGCAAAAGATATATGCTAAAAAACTCAAAAATGATTGTGGTATAAATGGTGCAAAATTTGCAGCTAAACATACACAAGATGAGTGGAAAGCTATCGGTGAAAAAGGTATGCAAGCAGAAATCAAAAAAATATGTCCAAATGCAAAACCTTTAAAAGATAAATATCTTAAAGATGTTTATGATTTTGCAGAGAAATTTGCTAGTGATTCAGGAAATGTTCCATCTTGCTAATTTTTTAAAAGGTTAGACTTTTGTCTAACCTTTTTCTAATAACTTCATCGGGCAAAAAACTTCTAAAACTTTTTTATTAGTTATGAAGCTTATATTATAGGGATGAGTCACTTGTACTTTTTCAAAACTTTTTGATGAGTTGAGTTTATCTATCTCTTTAGAAATATTTCCAAATAAGATTAGCTTTATATTTTTATCTTTAACTTCTTCCAAAAGAGTATTTACAAAACTTTTCCACATCTTAACATGATATTTGGTGTCTTCTTTTTTGGTAAAAACTAAAGCACTGTTTAAAAGTAAAACTCCATTTTTCTCAAAGTTGTTTTTTAGTTCTATGATAGAGTTTATATATTTTTTATGATTTATTTTTTTTATTGCATCTTTTGAAAAATCATTGCTTAACTCTCCTTCACAAAGAAGTAACATTTTCATAATATTTCTTAAACTTGTAGCTTTATTTACTTCTTTTGAAAATCCAGACTCCGATGCAAAAAGAGTTTTTACTTTTGCATCTATAAAAGCATAACCTATTGCACTTTCAGTTCTAGGATATGGATCTTGTCCAAATAGTATGTATTTTGTATTATCTAAACTTAGTGTTTTAAAAGGATTTAAAAGATTGTTTTTATCTGGAAAGTATGTTGCATCGGTGTCTAAAAAATCTAGGTATTGTTTATCCAAAGAGTAGAGCGATTTTTTTAAAATTTCTTTCCAGCTATTGTGAATATTATTCAACATTTAAATTAGCTAATTTTATGATTAATTCTACTTCTCCCACAGGAATTCTCTCTTCACTTGCTATTTCTTCGATGCTTTTTCCATCTTTAAATAAGGAAATTATTTTATTTTCATTTGAATTTGATGAAGAGGATAGATTAAATAATTTTAACTGTTCTTCTATTTTAGATATTTTTCCTTCGTGAATACTTTGTTTGGTATCCATATTTTTAAGACTTCTTACTATCTTTATTAAAGATTCTCCTATTTCATAAATCTTATCATCAAGTTCTTTATACTCTTTGGAAAAATCATTATTATTTTCTTTAATATGTAAATTTTCTATTTTATTTTTAAGCTCATCTATATTTTCTTGTACAATAATCATACTTTTTGTCATTTCTTTATCTCTTATATATAAAAATGCCAATATTAGTCCCAAAACTACAACTATTACTATGAGTGTTATATAGTTCAATATCATTAAAACCCCCTTTTCATCTCTCTTATTTGTTCTCTTTCTTTTGCCATAATAAATGAGTTCCAATCCTCAAGATTTTTTTGGCTAATTAGATTTATTTTTGCTATATTTGAGTTTTTTCCTATTAAAAATATAGGAATTTCTCTTTTTGGAAAAGTTGGCATAACAATTCTTGCATAATAAATTTTTTTTTCCAAAAAATCATAATCATTTGTCTTAATATAATCAAAATTTATACCTATCACTCTTGAAGAGTGTTGTAACTGAATATGTTTTTGTTCATTTTTCTTTAAGATATTTTCAATCCTATCAACTTTTTTATGAAGTTCAATCAAAAGAGTGAGCAGAACTTTATCACTATCTTGAGCATAACCCTTTGCTTTTACTTTTTTTAACCATTCTTCTATATCATTATTTTCATATTCACTCAAGTTATTATACTCTTCTTGAAATATCTTTTTATTTGAATCATATATTTCTTCATAGAAAATTTCTAATGATGCAGGAACAAATCTTATATTTTCCATCTTAAAACCTATCAATTAGAATAAAAATAAAAAATATTATACCTAAATAACCATTTAAAGTAAAGAAAGCTTTATCTATTTTTCTAAAATCTTTATTTACTATTTTATGTTCATTGTAAAGAATAATACTACTAACTAAAATGGCAAGATATGCAAAAAATCCAAGATTTGCCTCTACAACAAAAAGTAACCAAAATAAAATAGTAAGTGAATGAAAGATTTTTGAAATAAAAAGAGTTGCTTTACTCCCATATATAGATGGTATAGAGTAAAGCCCTTTTTCTTTATCATATTTTATATCTTGCAAAGAATACAAAAGATCAAATCCCCCAACCCAAAACATAACTCCAAGTGAAAGTAGAACTGACCACATAGTTATCTTATCTTCCACAGCTACAACTCCAGCTATTGGAGCAAGTCCCAAAGAAAGACCCAAAATAAGATGAGCAAAAGGTGAAAATCTTTTAAAAAATGAGTATCCTCCAAGTATTAAAAGTATAGGAAAACTAAGCCAAAATGCAAGAGAGTTTATAAATCCAGCAACTATAATAAATCCTAAAGCATTTAAAATAAAAAACCAAAAAATCTGAGTTTTATCAAGTCTTCCATCTACACTTGGTCGATTTGCAGTTCTTGGATTTTCTTTGTCTATATCTATATCCACATATCTATTAAATCCCATAGCAAAGTTTCTAGCTGTAACTGCTGCTAAAATTCCTAAGAAAAGTAATTTCCATCCAAAAAAACCATTTGCAGAAACAACCATAGCAATAAATATAAAAGGAAGAGAAAAGATAGAGTGTTTGAACATAACAAGTTCATTAAAATCTGATAATAGTTTTCTTAACTTCACTAAACTTTCCTTATATAAAGTTAAATTATTTTATCTAAAAAATCTTTATAGTTTATGTAACCACAAAATAGACACATTTTTTGATATAATTTTTCTAAGGCAACCTAAAAAGGGTAAGTTATGTATGATGCACTAAAAGATAAAACAGCTTTATATATTGAAGATGAGATAGATGTACTTGATAACATCTCTGTATTACTTAGTAATTTTTTTAAAAACTTTTTAAAAGCTCCGAGTGGGGAGGAGGGGTATGAAATATTTAAAAGTTATGATATTGATCTTGTTTTAGTTGATATAGAACTTCCAAAGATGAATGGTATTGAACTAATAAAAAGAATAAGAAAAACTCATAAAAATCTGCCGATAGTGGTAATCTCGGCTTATACAAAAACTGATTATCTTTTAGAATCAGTTGAGTTAAAATTAGATAAATACATAGTAAAACCTCTAACTTCAAGAAAAATTCATCAACTTTTACAAACTCTAAACAACGATTTTTTAGATTCTAATCTTCTAACTTTGGATAAAGATATATATCTTGATAGAGAAAATTATCTTTTAAAAGTAAAAAAACAAGATATAGCTATAAATAAAAAAGAACTTGAGTTTTTAGTAACTTTAGCTAAAAAAAAGATGATAACTTATGATGAAGTTTATGAACTTTGGAAGGATGATATACCAAGTGATAATGCTGTAAGGTCGTTTATAAAAGTATTACGAAAAAAACTACCAGTTGGTTTTATAAAAAACAAAAGCTCCATAGGCTACTATATACGGTGAAATTTTTTATAAAAAAAGAGATGAACTCATCTCAAAGACTTACAACCTTAATCATACTATTTCCTTTGATAACTCTGCTTTTATATGGAGCTTTATCTCATTGGTTTTTTTTCTATTCACAAAAAAAAGATATACAAAATGAAACTGAAAAGTATGAAAAGATGCTTCTAAACATAGAAGGAAGTAAAATAAAAGAAAAAGTAAAAAATCTTATCCAATTTGTTCATTTTTTTAATAATAAAAATGTGATTTTAAAATATATAAAAGCAAATCAAACTTTTAAAAATGGCTCTTTTTTTATAACAAATTCAAAAACGAAGATAATCCTAAAACCAAAATTTTTAAAGATAGGAAAACAACCTTTTGATTTTGTTCAAGAAGGATTATATATGGATAAAAAATATATTGCTTATAGTGATTATCTTCCAAAATATGATTGGTATATTACAGCCATAAAAGATATAACTACTATAAAAAAAAATATAGATAAAAAGAGAAAAAAGAGTGAACTAAAAAGGGAAAAAAATGTACAAACAAATTTTTACTTGCTACTTTTATCTTGGATAATATCGCTTATTTTATCACTCTATTTATCTATAATATTAAATAAAAAACTAAAAGAGTATGAAAAGGAGTTGAGAGAGACAAATAACAAGTTAATTTTTCAGTCTCGTCAAGCCATAACAGGTGAACTACTCCCTATGATAGCTCATCAGTGGCGACAGCCAATCAATAAAATAGCCTCTATCTTAGCTCTTTTGAGATTCTCTATATTTGAGAAAAATTTACCTAAAGATTTAGATAAAAGATATAAAGAGATGGAAGATAATATAGAATTTATGTCTGAAACTATAGATGATTTTAGAACTTTTTATAACCCTTCTTCTCAAACATCCCAAGAAAACTTAAAAACTCTTATAGAAAAATCTATAAATTTTATAGAAAGCTCCATACGAAAAAAAGAGATAAATATAGAGCTAAATTTAGAAAATATTTACTTCAACCTTTATAAAAATGAGTTTTTACAAGTGATGATAAATCTTATAAAAAATGCAGTTGATTCTATGGATAGACAAGGGATGTTGAAACTTTATCTTTTTAAAGAGGATAAAAAAGTAAAAATCACAGTTGAGGATAATGGTAAAGGCATAGATAAAAAAGATATAAATAAAATCTTTGAGCCATACTTCAGTACTAAAAAAGACTCTATGGGACTTGGACTTTATATGAGTAAAATTATTATACAAAAGCATATAAAAGGGGATATAAATATAGAAAGTTTAGAAAAAGGAACTAGATTTATTATTGTTTTATAATCTCTCTCCAAGCCTTTTTATAAACTATCGGAATAAATCTATCATGAGAAAAAAACTGCTTTTTAAGTGAAGTTTTGCTTCCATCACTTTTTATCCACTTAAAATTTTTAAAAGCATAGTCTATTTTTTTGGCGAGTTTTGGTTCTAAATTATTTATATATCCATATCCAGTGGTTGGATATTTTTTAGAACTATATATAACTTTTATACTATTTTTTAAAACTCTTCCCTCTTTAATCATTCTATTTTTAACTGAACTAGCGATAGAAGCTACTTTAAATTTATGAGTTGAAACCCCAAGGATAGATTTGCTATGTCGTCCTGAGTATCCCACATCAAAATCTTTTCCTTCTTTATAACCTAACTTTTGTTTTAGTATCTTAAGTGGTAACTTACAACCAGAGTATGAAGATGGAGCAGTTAGGGTGAGAGTCCTTCCTTTTATATCTTTTAAACTCTCTATCCCACTTCCCTCATAAGTGATAAACTCCATTTTGTAGCCATACTCTCCTTTGCTATTTCCCATGACATATAGAGGAACAAAACCAGCCTTTTTTACTGCTATCGGAACACTACCAGTACTAAAACCTGCTATATGAAGCATTCCAGCTTTCATAGCTTTTATCTCAGCCATATTAGTTTGATATGGAAAAAAGACCACATTTTTACCTGTAACTTTTTCCATATATCTTATAAAGTCTTTCCAAACATTTCTGTAAAGTGCTGGATTTTCATTTGGAGTATAAGCAAAAACTAAAGTGTAAGGATCAATATACTTTTTTGTATCTGCAAAAGAAAAGGTAAAAAATAAAATAATCAAAATAATCTTTTTCACTACTAACCTTTGATTTCTTTTAAACATTATAACTAAATCTATCAAAAAAATAACTTGACATATTTTTGACATAACTTATTTGTAGGATACAGTTCAATAAATATAAAGGAGATGAGATGAAAAAAAGTATAATGTTTAGTTTAGTTACTTTAGCTGCTATTTTTGTAGGATGTGGAGGAGGAGGTGGAGATTCCACTACCACTGGATATTTGATAGATTCTGCTGTTAGTGGGGCAAGTTATAGTTGTGGAGAAAAAAGTGGTGTAACAAATGGACAAGGTATGTTTAGTTGTAAAATATTACCAGTAACTTTTTCTATTGGAAAAATACAACTAGGTAGTATTTCAACTTTGCCTAGTGATGGTAAAATATATCCTCAAGACTTAGCAGGAGTGGTTAGAACTGATTTTGATAGTGCAAAAGTAAAAAAATTAGCTCAACTTTTTCAGTCACTAGATACAGATCATAATGCATCTAATGGTATAGCAATAGATGCAACTTTAGCTACTAAACTAGATGCAGATATAGCTGACTGGAATAGTTTAAATATGGAAGAGTACTTATATAATACAGATGCAAATATACAAGTGGTAAGTACAGACAATGCTATGAAACATTTAAAAGAACAATTTACAACAAGACCTACTAATGGTGGAGGAACTTCTGGCGGTTCAGGTGGCTCTAGTGGGGAGAATTTGATAAACACTATTGATGTAGAACATATGACAGGATACACTTTAAAGTCTGATGACCCAACAAATATGACTGACCATTATAAAACACGATATTATATATTTAAAGAGGGTAATAAAGTAACTATTGTAGAAGATTTGGATGATGGAGATCAAGTTGTGCATGAAACTACATATGATTTAAGCAAAGATATAAAAGGTGTAAAAAATGCCTATGACTTAGAATTGAATTATGTAAATAAAGCAGGTGTTTCATCTAGTTTTGTGTTGCTTTTAACAAATGATTATCATTTTAAACAAATAAGTCCAAAATTACCACTTACAGTTATGCCAAATGATAAGAATGGTGTTGTTATAAAAAATAATGGTTCAAAACCTGAGTCTGATAGTAGTGTTATAACTGTTAAGTCTGCAAGTGATTTGATAGGATATACAATAACATCAAATGAAAAAGTAAGTGGTTCAGGGACTTTTGCAACTCATCAAACTATCGAGTTTAAAGTTAAATGTGATGGTACATATAAAGAAACTATTGATACACATTTAGCAGGTCAAGCTGGTACACCTACTGTTAATGAAGGTAATAATGAAGAGATTAGTGTTGATGAAAATGAGGTTAGTATAGGTAGTGATTCAATATATTTAGACTCAAATCAACAAATCATAATTGGAAAAAACTGTATAGATGCAGATGGAAAACTTGGTGCAGAATGTAGTCAGGGATTATAT
>JALUNR010000246.1 GCA_027055005.1 Campylobacterales bacterium | reverse complement strand
TTAAAGTATCAACTACTATCTCGATAGCACCAGTTTTAAGGTTCGGATTTGCTAATCCTTCGCCCCTTTTTCTAACCCTACCTTTTGCTATCAAAACATACTCATCTCTAACACTTGAAGCTACTTCATGAGCCTCTTTACTATCAGCTGGATCGCATACTAGTTGAACAAGTCCACTCTTATCTCTAATATCTATAAATATAACCCCACCATGATCTCTGTAACTGTTAGTCCATCCAGCTACAACTACATCTTTTCCTATAAAACTCTCATCTATCTCTGTACAATAGTTCTCTCTCATTTATATTAACCCTTTTATAAAATTGTTGCGATTATAACCAAACTACTTTAAAACAGCTTTTTTAATAATCCATTTTTTAGTTCATTTTTAAGTTTATCATTTAGCTGATTTTTTAACTTGTCTTGAACTTTATTTTCTAATTTTTGCTTTAACTCTTCCTTCTTTAAGTTTAACTTCTCTTTTAATCTTTCTTTTGCCTTAGCTTTTAGGTTATCTCTTATTGCTGAAGTGTCAAGTCTTATTTTAGGGTCATTTGTTGTTCCTCTTATTTTTAGTTTTAAGTTGTTTTTACCCATTTTAGCTTCTAAAAGAGCATCTAGTTTTCCAGCTGGTTGATAAATCTTACCATCTTTTATACTCAAAACTACAGATTTACTTTTAGCTAAAAAGTTAAAATCTATCAAGTTTTTACTAAGCCTAGCATCTAGTTTTGTGTCATTATAATGCTCTGCTGAAAGATCAGTTCCTCCGATGCCTTTTATTATTCTTGTTAACTTATTTGGTAGCATTTTTGCTTTATTCATGACAACATTTACCAAACCATTGGAACTTTTTAAGTTATAAGTTAAACTTGCATTTGCTCTAGCTTCTAACATCAAAGGATAACTAAGAGTTTTTTGTATATCAGTTAATTTTGCACCTTTTACATGAGCAACGAGAGAATTATTTACTAATTTAAACTCTTCAGTTCCATTAAATTTATTTGCATGACCAGTTATAATCAAATCTTTTGCTTTACTTATTTTCCCATTTACTTTTAAATCTCCAACTAGTTTTTGTTTTGTGATATAGTTTAGTTTTGCTAGATTGTCCACAAAAATTTCATATAAAGAAGAAAATGCCCCTTTGTTTATATCATATGCTATATTTTTTAGCTTGATATCTCCAAAACTATTTTTCAAGTCAGCTAATGCAAAAACTTTTTTGTTTTTTAAAGTTCCATTAGAAGTTAAGTGATACTTGATATTTCTATCACTATCAAAATCGTATAGTTTTTTCAAATCACTTCTTGAGTTTACTCCATCACCATTTATTTTAAATTTACCAGTTAGATTTTTGATACTAGAAAGATTTATATTTCCATCGACCGATGCATCTGTATATTTTGGGAGATTTAGTTTATAAAACAGTAAGCTTGTTTTAGCTTTTTGTAAAGTGGCGGTTAGTTTATCCCCTTTTATGATAACTTTTGTTTTTCCTCCAAAACTAGGAGTTGAAGTTGCAAGATTTAACTTTTTATCTATAAAACTAACTTGACCAATAGTCTTAAAACTACCTCTTAACTTTTGATGTACAAATGCAGAAACCGTAGCTAAATCATCTATATTTACACTAAAAATAGATTCAAAATCATTATTTTTAATATTGTATTTTGCATTTTTTAGATTGATTTTTGCTATGTTACTATCTAAGTTTAAGTTAGTTGATACTTTTTTATTTTTGATATTTCCTTTTAAAAGAAGAGAGTATTTTATATCTTGAGCTAAATAAATTTTTGCTTTTTTTAAGTCATTTTTAAGGCTTACACCATTTGCTTGTATATCAAAGTTTCCGTTTAAGTTTTTGATACTATCTAACTTTATATTACCATTTAGTAAACCATCACTGTACAATGGTTGAAAAAGCTTGTATAGTATGGATTTTGTTTTGACTTTGTTTAGTAAAATCGTGGCTTTATCATTAGAGTAAACTATATCACACTTACCACCAAAACTTTTACTACTTGCAGTAGCTGTAAGTTCTTGATTTTTTAAAATTACTTTTCCATTTGCACTAAAATTTCCTCTAAGTTTCATTTTTGCTAGTGAACTAAGTTTAGCTAAGTTTGCAATATCAAGAGTATAATCACTAACCAATGATTTTTTCTTTAAGTTGTATTTTAAATCCTTAGTTATCAAGTTTGCAAGTGTTGATATAAGTTTATTTTTTACACTTATATTATCTCCACTTAACGATGCATTGGTATTTAAGTCAAAAGTAGTATCTTTTGGAAGAACTATCTTAAAATCTTTTGCTAAAAGTTTTGAGTTTATTTTTCCACCACTTATGCTCAAATTTGCACTTCCTTTTAAGTTTTTTTCCTCTAAAGATGGTATATTTGCAACTAAGTTTACAACTCCACTTGCATAAGGCTTTTGTCCAGCCAAACTTAAAAGTTTTGATAGATTTGCTCTATCGATTTTTGCTACTATGTTTTGAGGTTTTGTATCTACCAATTGCAACTGATACTCTATATCACTACTAGCAACCTTGCCAACACCAAAAATAAGAGCCTTTTTGATATCTCCAACAGCCTTACCTTTTATATAAACTTTCTCATTTACTTTTATATCTCCCGCATTTATCTTATCAGCTCTAATAGTATAAATAGCATCAAAACTCTTCTTAGATATATCAAAACTACTATTTAGATTTATTTTTGCCATATTATTTATAGTTGCATCGGCTTCTATATGATCACTTTTGAGAGTAAAATTATCAATTTTTACATTAACACCTTTTACTTTTTGTTTGAGGTATGAGTTTATAAACGGTTTTAAGATGTCATTTCCACTTTGAGTAAAAGCAAGAAAATATCCACCACCAAAGAGTAGGGTGACTAGAAGTAGTAAGGTTAAGAGTAGTTTTTTCATAAAATTCCTTCGATATGATAAAATATTTGATTTATTTTATCATATCAAGGTAAACTTTTCAAAGCCATCTCATACTCATCATAAAAGTTTAGATTTTTGAACTCTTTTTCATCACTAAAGCTAACTTTTTTTACATTGATTCTTTCAAAAAGCTCTTTTAGTGAGTGTTTATCCTCTTTTATCATATTTTCTAAAATAGGAGTCAAATCCTTTTTATAAACTCCACATAGAGGATGATAATCAGGTATAACGGCTTCATGAGAGTCTATAAAATACAGTAGCTTTTCATAAATCTTTTTTGTTACAAAAGGGGTATCTACACTTAAAATCGCTACTACTTTCTCATCTAAACTTTTTAAAACTGAGTAAAGAGCAACTATCGGAGAGCTTATATCTTTGTAAAAATCCTCTATAAAGTTTGCTTCAAAGTCAAATATGTTTTTTTCTTTGCAAGAGATATAAACCTTTTTAAAAGTAGTAGAAAATTTTTGAAGTTGGAACTGGGTTAGAGTAGGGGAGGAGGCAAAAGGAAGCAGGGCTTTGTTTTTACCCATCCTTTTGCTTTTTCCTCCAGCAAATATAACTAAAGGTATATCTTTACAACTCACGAGGGTCAGCTATCTTTCCAGCTATCGCACTAGCAGCAGCAACTGCTGAGTTTGCTAGATAAATCTCACTATCTCTAGCTCCCATTCTTCCTACAAAGTTTCTGTTTGTAGTAGATACACATCTCTCTTTATCTCCTAGTATTCCCATATATCCACCAAGACATGCTCCACAAGTAGGGTTACTTACAACTGCTCCTGCATCAACCAAAGTATCTATATATCCTAACTTTGTAGCTTCTCTTAGTATCTTTTGAGTAGCAGGAGTAACGATAAGTCTTGTTTGACGAGCTACTTTTTTGCCCTCTAAAATCTCCGAAGCGATTTTTAAATCCTCTAGTCTTCCATTTGTACAACTTCCGATAAATACTTGGTCGATTTTCAAATCATCCTTTACAGCAGTAGAGATACTTTTTCCATTTGATGGTAAAAATGGATAAGCTATCACAGGCTCTAGTTTTTCTACATCTATTTCGATAGTTTTTACATAAGTAGCATCCTCATCGCTATAGTGATATTTTGGCTCATCTCTTAAATCTTTATCTTTTAAAAACTCTTTTGTAACTTCATCAACTGCAACTATACCACTCTTTGCTCCAGCCTCTATCGCCATATTACAAAGAGAAAATCTATCATCCATACTCAAGTACTGTATAGTATCTCCAGTAAATTCTAAAGTTTGATAAAGTGCTCCATCAACTCCGATTTGTCTGATGATCTCTAGGATTAAGTCTTTTCCATAGATATGCTTTCCTGGTTTTCCTTTGAAAATCACTTTTATACTCTCTGGTACTTTAAACCAGTTTTTACCAGTTATCATCGCATAAGCCAAATCCGTACTTCCCATACCAGTAGAAAATGCCCCTAAAGCTCCATGAGTACAAGTATGTGAATCAGCTCCGATTATCACATCTCCTGGGATTACAAGTCCTTTTTCAGGTAAAAGTGCATGCTCAATTCCCATATCTTTTTCATCAAAAAATAGTTTTAAATCATGTTCATAAGCAAACTCACGACTTATTTTTGCTTGATTTGCACTTGCTATATCTTTTGCAGGGATATAGTGATCCATCACTATTGCAAAGTTATCAGGTTTTGCTAACTTTTTAGCACCACTTTCTCGAAATGCTCTTATAGAGATAGGAGTTGTGATGTCATTTCCGATAACCATATCAATCCCACAATCAACAATCTCCCCAGCTTTTACTTTTCTTCCAACATGCTCACTAAAAATCTTTTCAGTTATAGTTTGTCCCATATTTTCCTCTTGATTTATAATTTTTGGTGATTATAGCTAAAGATGTTTATTTTTGCCTACTTATGATATATAAAGTGATTTTTATCGCTTCATTTAGCAAATCAACAGATTCTGTAATATAAAGTTTACTAGATCCTAAGCAAATATATAAACTGAAGCTAAACTAAAATTAAATCTTTTCCATTTTCATTCCTTATTAAAATAGAACCTACTATAAATTATACTCCTTTTTCTCAAAAATGTATAGTTATTACTCCACCAACAAATTATCTGAAACATCAAGAGAAAGAAAAGTGGTAAGATGTGAATAAAAAAATTTGCGGTAAAGATAAGCAAACTTGAGATAAAAAGTTTTATTTTTTTTGAGCTTTGCATTTTTCCTTTCTTGCAGATTCTATCTCTTTGACTTTTTTGTCAAGATCAAGAAGCATTTCATATTGA
>JALUNR010000245.1 GCA_027055005.1 Campylobacterales bacterium | reverse complement strand
GCATAATTTATACCAAACTCACTTATAAGAGGTACATTTTGCATAAATTGAAACCCTGGATTTGTACCATCGTAACCTATCCAAAGACCTAAAGAGAAAACAAATTCTATAGCAGTTACTGCTATACCATAAGCTCTAATACCCTCTTTTTCTATCAAAAACCCCAGAACAGCTGCAACTGCTGGGAAAAAAATCAAAAGTGTTAATATTGAATCCATCCATTTTCTCCTTACATACCTGGCTTATAAAACAGTACAAACATAAGTAGCACTACTAAACCTACTACCATCCATTTTAAGTTTTTAGATAAATTACCGCTTTGCATAGCAGTTGATTTACCACCTAATTTATAAATAATAGCAGCAATTCCATCAACTGTGGCATCTACTATTTTCATATCTATTTTTTCCCAAGCTATTTTTGAAAGCTCATAATATGGCTTAGTAATAACTTTTTCATATAAGTTTGGAATATAATATTGATTAAGTAAAAGAGAGTGAATAGGTGTTCCCTCAAACAAATCTTTTAACTTATTATTTCTAAATTTCAACACTGCAAATACTATACCTCCAAGAGCTATTCCCAAAGTCACAACAAGTAAGAAAAGGAAAGTTCCTGTACTAACTTCTGGCTCATACTCAGGTAAAAACTCTGTAACAAAGTGAACAAAACTATGCTCAAAAAATCCAGCTATAGTAGCTAAAATAGCAAGTGGCGCCATAGCAGCAATCGCATACCATTTTGCTTCATGAGGATGAGCACCTATCTCTTTATATCTAGGTTTTCCAGTAAAGACTATCATCACAAGTCTAAAACTATAAAATGCCGTCATACCTGCCCCTATCCAAAGAAGAGCCCAAAGTATATAGTGATGCGAACTAAAAGCTGCTTCTAAAATCTTATCCTTTGAAAAGAAACCAGCAAATGGATAAATACCAGAAAGAGCCAAAGAAGCTACTGTCATAATAATCATAGTCCATTTCATCTTTTTTCCAAGTGCACCCATTTTTTTGATATTAAGTTCATCATGCATCGCGTGCATAACATTACCAGCTCCCAAGAAAAGTACTGATTTAAAGAAAGCATGAGTCATCAAGTGAAAAAGTGCTATCCAATATGCACCCAAACCTCCAGCAACAAACATATATCCAAGTTGTGATAAAGTTGAATAAGCAATAATCTTTTTAAGATCATTGTTTACTAAAGCCATAGAAGCTGCAAATACTGCAACAAAAGCTCCAACCATTGCTATAACAAATCCTATCTCAGGGATAGTTTGATATATAGGAAAACTTCTAACTACCAAATAAACTCCAGCTGTAACCATCGTAGCTGCATGAATTAGAGCTGAAACTGGAGTAGGACCTTCCATCGCATCTGCAAGCCAAGTATGAAGTGGAAATTGAGCTGATTTACCCATAGCACCTATAAATAAAAAGATACCAATAAGCACAACTGTTGTATGAGAAAGAATTCCAACATGAGAGAAAACAACATCATAATCTAAACTTCCGATATTCCAGTAAATCAAAAAGATACCAATAAGCATACCAAGGTCTGCTATTCTATTCATGATAAATGCTTCATTTGCTGCCCAAGATGGAGATATTGCAGGATAAATCTCTCTTGGTAAATCCTCTTTGTGATACCAAAAACCAATAAGTAACCAAGAACAAACACCAACTCCTTCCCAACCTATAAAAAGTCCTAAGAAGTTATCACTCATAACAAGTATCATCATAGAGAAAACAAAAGCCGATAGGTAACTAAAAAATCTGTTAAAACTTTTATCGTGTTCCATATAATAGTTTGAGTAAATATGAACTAAAGCTGAAACTGTTGTAACTGTAACCATCATAATAACAGATGCTTGATCAACCACAAATCCAAAATCAAGATTAAAGTTCCCTGCACTTATCCAGTTAAAAAGTTTTGCTTTTACTATGTGCTCTCCATCTACATAAAATAGTAGTCGCATAGAAGCAAACCAAGAAAGAGCTAAAAGAGTTGATGTAACCACTCCAACAAAAAGTTTCTTAGGTGTTGTAGCAAACAAAGCTGCAAAAAGTGAACCAACTATTGGTGCAAAAAGTGCTATATATAAATATTTTTCCATGCCTATCCTTTCATCTCTTGAAGTGAATCTAAATCAATAGTTCCATTTCTTTTATACCATAAAACTAAAAGTCCAAGTCCAACTGCAACCTCACTAGCCGCAACTGCTATGATAAAAAATGAAAACATTTGACCTGTTAAATCGTGATAATATTTTGATATTGCAGCAAAAGCTATATTTACAGCATTTAACAAAATCTCTGTTGAGAAAAACAGTAAAAGAAGATTTTTTCTTCTTATCACACCAATCAAACCTATTACAAAAAGTATTGCTGCCAATACCAGATAATGAGTTAATGTTATCATTTGTTATCCTTTATATCAAACTCTTCTGCTTCAATCTTTGTTTCAATATTTACATCAAGAGTTATACTTTCATCCATTTTTTTACCAACAAGTATGATACCAGCTATCATAGCTACTAGTAACATCACTGCAGATAACTCAAACTGAGCTAAATACTTTGTAAATAAAACTATACCAACTGCTTGAGGATTATTTGCTCCAAATAAAGCAGTTTGATTCAGTGGTGCATCAAGTTCAAGTAAACTTGGTACAAATGGAGCAGAAATAATACAAAGAAGTAAGATACCACTTGCTACCCAAAGTATGTTTGTAATAAGTGGGGAATCAACTTTTTCTTTAACATCTTTTGTCGTATCAAAAAACATCATACCAAAAGCATAAAGTGCCATAACTGCACCTGTATAAACTATGATTTGAACTACACCCAAAAAATCTGCATCAAGCAAAAAGAAAAATCCAGATATAAGTATCATACCAGCCGCCAATGCACTCATTGCATAGAGTGCATTTTTACTCAATACCACGATAAGAAACAATCCTATCGTTAGAGCCGAAAATAAATAAAATGCTATTAATTCCATACCATTTCCCTTAATATGCCAAAGGCGTTTTTTTGATATTTTCATCTGCATTTGGACTAACACTACCAAATCCAGCGAATTCTTTTTGTTTACCTGCACGAAATTGATCCATAGGAGTTACAAGCTCAGCCATAGTTGTAAAGTGTGCTCTTTGCTCACTTACATGTTCATAATCTTGACTATGAGTAATAGCAAGTTCTGGACAAACTTCAGCACAATACCCACAATAAATACATCTACCAAGATTTATTGTATAACTATTTACTACTTTTCGCCCCTTTGAGCCATACTTTGTACCTATTTCTATACAGTTAGCTATACAAATCTTTTCACAAAGCCCACAACCTATACACCTTTGGTTTCCACTCTCCATAAGTCTTTTTATCTGATGCAAAGCTCTATACCTTGGACTAATAGGTAACTTTTCTAAAGGATATTGTATTGTATGGATATTAAATTTAATCATTTCACGAAAAACTATCCAAAGTCCTACAAAAAGCTCACCAGATAAAGTTCTTTTTACCACTTGAGAAAACTTATCTTTCCAACCAATAGGATTTGTACTTCCCTCAACATACATATAATCAACTGATATATCTCTGTTTTTATAATCTTTAAAATCTATCATCATCCCTCTCCTATATAAGAACTATACCAGTTATAAGTATATTTACAACTGCCAATGGCATAAGGACTTTCCAACATAGCCACATCAACTGATCTGGTCTAATATGAGGCCAAGCCGCTCTTACCCATAAAAATAAAAATATTAAAATAGCAACTTTTATGATAATAGCAAGTCCACCAGGTATAAACCACATATCATTGTAACCACCTAAAAAAACAAGTGATGCAACAAAAGCAACTGTAAACATATTTG
Organism: Campylobacterales bacterium; assembly: GCA_027055005.1. Taxonomy (GTDB): domain Bacteria; phylum Campylobacterota; class Campylobacteria; order Campylobacterales; family QNZT01; genus SZUA-1377. The sequence goes on along the minus strand of JALUNR010000245.1, from coordinate 14,900 downwards.
CATACTCACCTATCGCAAAAAGTCCCCATCTCATACCACTATATTCAGTAGCATAACCAGTAACAATCTCTGCTTCATGCTCTAGTAAATCAAATGGTGTTCTATTTGTTTCAGCGTATCCAGCTATCAAATATAAAATAAAAGCAACTGGTTGAGTAAAAACTATCCAACCATGAGTTGTTTGATAATTGTTTATATCTATTAAAGACAAACTTCCAACCATCATAAGAGGTGCTATCAAAGAAAGTCCAGTTACAACCTCAAAAGAAAGCATTTGAACAACAGTTCTTGCTGCTCCTAAAATCGACCATTTATTATCTGATGCCATACCAGCAAGAAGTGGTGCATACATACCCACTGCCATAACACCAACCACAAACAAAATACCAATATTTACATCTGAAACTATAATCCCAGGTAAAAATGGAACTGCACTCATAGCTATAAAAGCAGTTGCTGCTGCTATAACTGGTGCTATTCTAAATATAGGCTTTATAGCATTTTGAGGGATTATATCCTCTTTTGTAAAAAGCTTTATACCATCAGCTGCAACTTGCAAAACTCCATAAGGACCAACATGCATAGGTCCTAATCTTCTTTGCATAAATGCTAAAACCTTCCTTTCAAAATATGTTGTAATACCAGCAAGAGCTGAAAATACAGTAAGTATTACAACTACTTTTACCAGTGTCCATAATATGTATGAATCCATCTTATACCCCTTCTACTTTTATTTTAGCAAACCTATATCCACTCTCAAAAAGTGCTTTTGCATCGACTTCTTTATCAAATGTTGGAAGATATGGTATCTCTCCGCTAAGTTGTTTATCAACTTTAACTTCAAGCTCCAAATCTCCAACTTTTACTTTAGCTCCCTCTTCTAAGCTTTTAGCTTCCAGAAAATCACTACTTACATAAAGACCACCATTTGTTTTTAACTGTTTAGCCATATTTGTAAATGCACTAAACTGATTTATTGGATTTGATAGATATACAACATCTTCTCCAAAATCCTCTATATCACTAGCACTCTCTACATCATCACTAACTTCACAATCACTAATACTCAAAAGATAACCTCTATGCTCTACTCCACCATTATCAAAGTAGTTTGGCAGTGAATCAAAATCTCTAGCTTCATAACCTTTACTCTCAGGTAACTCTTTAGTATAAAGTGCTGTATAATCTTTTTCTACTCCAAGTTCAGTTGCTATTTGATTTAGAGTATATCCTTTATAACTAACTGCTGGATTTGTAGGAACTACTCTTTTATCTATGTTAGTAAATGTTCCCTCTTGTTGATTAAGTGAAGGCATATCAAGATCTCCATCACCAAGAGCTGATAGTTTTATATCTCCATCTTCATTGTAACCTACAACTTTACTACCAACTTTTTCATCCAAATCACAGATATTTGCTACACCTAAAGTGTTTGTTGAAGTTGGGATTATAGTTACTGTTACTTCTAGTAGTCTATCTATAAGTCCTACTATTTTAGCTATGTTTTCAGATCTCTCGTGAGTATAACAATCACTTCCAACTACCAAAGTAAATCTGTCTTTTTTAGCAAGCATTTTTGTAATCTTAGCTTCAAAATCCTCTGGAAGATTTACAAGTGAACTATCATACTCCACTTTTGGAACTTCTGTTTCCAAGCTTTTTCCTAAAAACTCTAAGATAAAAGCCAAAGTATGTTCTTCACTTCCTACTTTGTTTTGTATAGTCATAAAATTTTTAGCAAATTTAGGAATTACACTATCTCCAACTGGATGAAAATAAAGTCCTGCACCTTTATTCATAGTCAAAGCATTATTTACAGCAAATCCAACATTTGGTGCATCTCTTCTTATATCACTTCCAACTACCACTACAAAGTTAGACTCTCTTATATCTTTTAAACTTCCACTATATAAACTTTTACCACTTGTAGTACTATAAGCATCTAAAAACTTTTTATATGCATATGCATCATCATTTACAAGCTTATAACCTTTTTCCTCTTTTAGTTTTTGAAGTATCAAAGCCTCTTCATTTGTAATAAATGAATTAAACTTAATAGTATCAGCATCTTTCATAAACTCAACTACTTTGTTAAATGCTGCTTCATCTTGTCCTTTAACTCTGTTTTGAAAATCATATCCAAATCTAGCAGCTCCATTAAGAGATACAAAATGATGGTCATTTGTTACTCTTAAAATCTCTCCATTTTTTACTTCATAGTAAAGTAGGGCACAATCAGATGAATGAGGATTTGATGCTGGTACTTTTACTAGCTCCCAAGCATTTGACTTATATTGAAAATCACTACTTACTAATGCACCAACAGGACAAACACTTATACACTCTCCACACTCTTGACAAACTAAGCTATCATCAGCATTTACAGTTCCTATGATAGACTTTTGTAGTTTATTCCACATAGCAAAACTATCTTTTGGCATAGAAGATTTTAACTCTTTATTAAGTGGTTCTCCACCTCTTGGAACAGTTTTAAGTACACTATCTCCTATCATATCTTTACAAACAGTTACACACTTCTCACAAACTATACAAAGTCCTGCATCATATTTCATAAGACCCCAGTTTTTTATGGGTCTAAAAGTATCCTTTGTAGCATATTTTTGTTCATGAACACGCATGTAAAGTGTATAGTTTTGTAGTTCACACTCTCCACTTTGGTCACAAACTCCACACTGAAGAGGATGATTTACATCATACACACTCATGATAGATTCTCTTTCCTCTTCTATCTCTTCATTTGAAGTTGTTATAACCATTCCGTCTTTTGCCTTGGCATTACAAGAGTAAACTCTCTTACCATCAGCTTCTACTAGACACAACCTACAAGCTAAAGTTGGAGAACATCCCGTAAGATAACAAAGAGCTGGTATAAATATATCATTTCTCCTCGCTATATTTAGGATAAACTCACCTTCCGTAGCTTCGCAAACTTTTCCGTCTATCTCTACTTTGATTTTACTCATGACTCACCTTGCCCTATCTTTATTTTATTATATCTGTAAATTCCCCATAACTTTTGTCCCTCGTAACCCATATCAAAGTTTGGTAAAAGTCCAATAGTTCCTTTTAGATTTTCATCTACTCTAAACTCTTTACAAACTTTTAATCCATCTATTTCAAACTCTATTGTATCTCCATCTTTGATTTTAGCTGCTACTGCAAATTGAGCTGAGCCTATAACTCTTCCATCTTTTGGAAGATGTTCACATAGATTTGAGAAAACATTTTTTTGTGAATTTGGATTACAACTATACATAACTACACCATCAAAACTGTCTATCTCATCGATTTCATCTAGTTTGATTCTTGCCCTAACTTTTTTAGTTTCTAAATCATAGCCTCTTATCTCTTCACCACTGTTTGTAAAAACATTTGGCAAGTGATCAAAATCTTCACTTTTGAAACCTTTATCAGTTGGCAACTCTTTTGTATAGTCGATAGTGTATTTTTGAGTTATTCCTAACTTATTTGCTATATCATTTAGACAAAATCCATCAAATCTAACTGCTGGATTTGTAGGAACTACTTTTTTATTTATATTTGTAAATGTCCCCTCTTGTTGGTTTAGAGCTGGGATATTTACATCTCCACCATCTTCTAAAGCACTTAGAACAAAATCACCAACTTGATTGTAACCAATAGAGTAACTTCCCTCTTTATCATCAAGGTCGCATATCAAACTGACTCCAAGAGTGTTTACCATTGGTGGGATTATTATCACATGAAATTCACTGTATTTTTCTATTAGTCCTAAAATCTTTGCTATATTTTTAGAATTTGGATGAGCATACAAATCATTTCCAACTATAAAAGATAAAGATTTTTTTCTTTTCAAATCTTTTGCAAACTTATCTATTTCTTCTTCACCAACATTACTCTCAGCACTTATATATCCATCATCTAAAGAATCTAAGAACTCTTTTGCACCTTTAGATAACTTTTCATTTTCACCAATAATAGCTTTTGCTAAAAGAGCTATAACACCCTCTTCACTGCCAACTTCGTATTTTATATGAGTAGATACAATTCCCTCCAGTGCAATGTCAGCTATCGGATGACAGTAGTAGTAAATTGCACGATGTTTTTTAACTGCATCATTTATCCTAAATTTCATACTAGACATATCATCAGCTATTTTAGCTCCTAAAGTTACTATAAAATCACTATTTTTAACTCTGTCACTAAGTCCGTGATATAAACTATCTCCAGTTATAGATGAGAAAGCTTTTAAAAAGTTTTGATAATTTTTAGCTTCAGGATTTATCAGTTTGTAACCATACATCTGTTTTAGTTTTTGGAGTATCAAAGCTTCTTCATTTGTTATAAGAGAGGTAAACTTAATAGTATCGGCTTTTTTAAAATTTTCTACACATAAGGATAAATCATCTTTAGTGTTTTTTCCTCTGTTTTCATAATCATATCCATATCTACAGATACCACTTATACTATCAAACTCATACTCACTTCTAACTCTATAAATCTTGTCTTTTTTTACTTCATAATAAATCAAACTTGCAAGTGGTGAGTGAATACAAGAAGCTGGGATTCTTTTTTGCTCCCAAGCATTAGTTTTATAGTTAAAATCTTTATCACTCAAAGCTCCAACTGGACAAACTGCTGCACACTCTCCCCAGTCAACATTTTTATCTTCTGCTTTTACATTTATGATTGTAGAGTTATAGCCACCAGCTTTTACTTTTAAAGCACCATCTCCCACTATTTCGTTTGAAACTCTTACACATCTCTCACAAAGTATGCAAAGATATGGATCATAAGTTACATTTCCCCAGTCTTGAATTTCTCTTTTTTGATCTTTAGCACTAAAATTTTGAGTTGTTACTCCCATCTCTAAAGTTTTACCTTGCAGATCACACTCTCCACTTTTTGGACAAGCTCCACACTGTAAAGGATGATTTACATCATACATTTTCAAGATATTTTGTCTTTGTTTGTATAGCTCATCATTATTAGTAATAACTTTTATGCCATCTATTGCTTTTTCTTGACATGAAAGGATACTTCCTTCCATTCCTTCTACTTCTACAACACAAACTCTACAACTAGCTATCGGCTTTACTTTTGAAAGGTAGCACATAGTTGGAATATACATACCATTTCTTCTAGCAGCTTGAAGTATAGTATCGCCTTTGTTAGCAACAACCTCTTTTCCATCTATAAAAAGTTTTATTTTATCACTCATATTACACCGCCACCATTGCTATATAATAACATCTCATACATCTACTAGCTTCATCAACTGCTTGTTTATTTGTAAAACCAAAGTTTACCTCTTCTTGTGTAAACTTTCTACTATCAGCCGGAAGTTTTTCACTAACCTCTCTTGGAAGTCCTTTTATCCATCCCGTTACTTCTTCTTTTTTATTATAAACTTTCAGTTTTGAGAGATGATCTTCCATAATTTCTTCATCAGTTAGTGTAATTTCCCCAGTTTTTACATATCTACTCATAACTGAAGCTGCTCTTTTTGCTTGACCAACTGCATTTACGATAGTCATTGGTCCATACTCACAATCTCCAGCTGCAAATATACCTTTTCTACTTGTCATATAAGTCTTACCATCAGTTTTTAGAGTTCTCCAACTTGTCATCTCAAGTCCCCACTCCTCTGGTAGATAACTAAGATCTGCATCTTGACTAACTGCAGGTATAAGATAATCACACTCTATCTCAAAATCTGCACCCTCTATTTTTACAAGTTGGGCTCTCCCACCATCAGGATCAGGAACTAATTCAAACCTATTTACTTTTAGTTTAGTAAGTTTATCATTTTCATCAAATATCTCTTCTATTGCTGAGTGAAATATAAACTCAACTCCCTCTTCAACAGCTTCATGATACTCCTCATAAGAAGTATTTCTTATGATGGTTTTTTCATCTCTACGATAAAGCATGATAACTTTTTCAGCCCCAGCCCTGATTGAACATCTAACAACATCCATAGAGGTAAAACCACCACCAACACAAACAACAGTTTTTCCACTTAAATCAACTGGTGGACAAAGATTCCATTTTACAGAAAGATTTATATCATCCAAAAACTGTATAGCTGGCCAATACCCCTCTATCTCTGGTCTTTCATTTGCAGCTCTTACTTTTTTACTTATCCTAGTTCCACTAGCAAGAAGTACTGCATCATAACTTTCTTCAAACTCTCTAAGCATATCTGCAGTAACTTTTGTATTTAGTATAAACTCTACTCCATCCAATGCTCCAACAGCCTCTATATCTTTACTATATGCTTCATAAGGCATTCTATATTCAGGAACTCCAACTGCAACCTCTCCACCAAGCACTGGAAGTTCATCATAAACATCACAAGCCACACCATCAAGGGCTAGATAATATGCCCCTGCAAGTCCTGCTGGACCTGCTCCTACAATAGCTACTTTCTTACCATTTAAAGGTTTTTGAGGATATGGATAGTTAAAATCAAGCCCATGCTCTGTTTCATAATCTGCACCTATTCTTTTTAGCTCCATAATAGATACTGCTTCATCAAGATTTGATCTTCTACAAGCATCTTCACAAGGATGAGGGCAAACTCTACCACAAGTGTGAGCTAAAGGCATAGTCTGTTTTGTAGCTTTCAAACTATCTATAAACTGTAAATCTCTAACACCTTCTATATAAGCTGGTATATCAACATGGTCTGGACAAGCATCACTGCAAGGTGCAGTTATTTTTGCTATATAATTTATATCTTTATTATCATAATCTGGAGATTTTTTATGATTTTTTATCAAGTCATCAATATCATCTTTAAAATACTTCAAGATATCAAGCAAAGGTTTTGGAACTGTTCTTCCTATTTCACACTTAGAAGTTTTCATCATAGTTTCACTTATCTCTTTTAAGTGCTCTACATCAGCTTCACTTCCTGCTCCCCTTGCTATCTTGTCAAAAAGATCATAAAGTATTCTTCCACCCCATCTTCCAGGAGCACATCTACCACAAGCTTCACTATACTCTTGATATTGAGCTGCATACATAGTACCTGCTTTTATGACATCTACATCTTCACTAAAAACAACAAGACCATCCCAACCGATGAAAATCTTACTGTTTTTATCTCCATCATAACTTGAAGGCACTTTAAATGCACTCTCACTCCACTCCTCTACTGGCTTACCACGGTTGTCTATAAACTCATCTTGCCAAGTGGAGAAAAGGACTTTACTCAAGATGCTTTCCTTTTTACAACAAGAGTCCAGTCAACCTCGTTAAATTTTAAAGAGTTTCTCACTTCATGACCTGCTTCACTCATAATATCAAAGCTCTTTTGTATAGGAGAAAAATCACCTATTTCAAACAAAAAGATGCAAACTTCATTTGGTTTTATATCTTTTTCCATAATCTCTAACATTCTGTTATAAAGTTTATCCTCTTTATGTTTTCTTAAATCATATCTTTGCATATTTTTTCCTTATCTATCGATCTCACCAAACACGATATTTAAGTTACCAATAATAGTAACAACATCCGCTATATAAGTTCCAACTAACATTTGTTGTAAAACACTCGTATGCCAAAAACTAGGCGCTCTTAGTTTTATTCTATGAGGATATGGTTCTCCCTGAGAATTTATATAAAAACCAAGTTCGCCCTTAGGAGATTCAGTAGCCACATAAACTTCTCCTACTGGCGGTCGCATACCTTGAGTAACAAGTACAAAGTGTTGCATCAAAGCAAAGTTATCAGTCATCAATGATTCTTTCGGAGCTGAAATATATTCAGGTACTTTAGCCATAAGTTGTGGCTCGGTTTTTTTATACATTGGAATTAATTGCTCTAAGATCTTGATAGATTGTCGCATTTCTTGCATATAAAGTTTATATCTTCCATAACTATCATTTGTATCACTTACTGGTACTTGAAACTCTAATTCATCATAAAGTTCATAAGGTTCTTCTTTTCTTATATCCCAAGCAACTCCACTTCCTCTAAGAGTTGCACCTGTACATCCCCAACTAATAGCATCCTCTGCACTTAGCATACCAACATGTTCTAGTCTCATTTTCCAAATTCTATTTTGGTCAAGCAAACCTTCATAATCAGCTATATCATTTGGAAGTTTTGTTATAAAAGATCTTAATTTTTCTATCCAACCTGGAGCTAAGTCAAGTGGTACACCACCAATTCTAACTGCACTATGAGTAAGCCTTGCACCACAATAATCCTCCATCAAATCCATAGCAAATTCTCTTTCTCTAAAACAATAAAGAAATATACTCATTGCTCCGACATCAAGTGCATGAGTTGCTAACCAGAAAAGATGAGAAATAATCCTATTTAACTCTAAAAGCATAGTTCTTATCACTTTTGCTCGTCTTGGAACTTTATCTTCTATCCCTAAAAGTCTCTCAACTGCCAAAGCATATCCATAATTATTTGAAGTAGCCGCTATATAATCCATCCTATCTGTTGTAGGTAAAAATTCATTATAAATCATATTTTCAGCCATTTTCTCCATACCACGATGAAGATAACCAACATCTGGAGTAGCTTTTACTACTTGCTCACCATCAAGTTCTAGTATAAGTCTAAGCTGTCCATGAGCTGATGGGTGTTGAGGTCCGAAGTTTACTATCATAGTATTGTCTTCTCTCTCAAAAGCCAAGTTTTCATAAAAAGGTTTTAATCTATTTCTTGTTTGCATGGCTACTTCCTATCTGATAATATTTTTTGATTTTTCTTACTAAACTTAGTAACAAGTGGTACTCCACCCTCTTCTTGGAACTCTTCAAAGTTTGCATCGACCTCTTTTGGATTAGCTCCTCTTGCGACTTCTTTACCTATTCTTGCAAAATGCTCAGTATCTTTAGGATCTATTCTTTTTGTATTTCTAATCTCTGGTCCTACTACTTCTCTATGTTCTTTTCCAAAAATAGTATCTATTTCATACCATTGAGCAGCTTCATCACCTTGAAGTGGGTAAGATTTTCTAAGTGGATGTCCACTCCAATCATCAGGCATAAGAATTCTTTTTAAGTTAGGATGTCCATTTGATACTATTCCTAACATATCAAACATTTCTCGCTCAGCCCAATCAGCACTTTTATATATATCATATAAACTATCTACTGCTTGATCCTCTTTGATAGAGTATTTTACTCTTAGTCTTTTTCTTTTATCCATAGATAAAAATTGATAAAAAATTTCAAACTCACCTCTAGTAGATAAAAAGTCATTTGCACTCAATTCGCTAAGCTGTGTATAAGTTAACTTCTCTTTTAAAAGCTTAGCTACAACTACTATATCATGTCTGTTCTCAAGTATAAGAATAAGTTGCCCTTTTTGTATATAAGCCTCTTTGACCTCAACTTTTTTACTAATAACTGCCAAATCTTTACTAAATACTTCATCGCTCTCTACTTCCTCTTTTGGAACTTGAGGAGAAACGAAAAATCTATCTTTATAATAAACTTTTGCTTGTGCATTTTTTCTATCTTGATAAGCTCTCATTACACCAACCTCTTAGTTTTTGCTTTTTGAAAAGCTGATTGTTTTCTTATTTTCTTTTGTAACATCATCACTGCATATTGTAAAGTCTCAGGTCTAGGAGCACATCCAGGGAGATAAATATCTACTGGGATTATCCTATCAACACCTTGAACTGTTGCATAAGTGTTAAACATACCACCAGTATTTGCACAACTTCCCATACTGATAACCCATTTTGGTTCTGTCATTTGGTCATATAGTCTTCTTATAAACTGAGCATGTTTTTTTGTCAATGTTCCAGCAACCACCATAACATCTGCTTGTCTAGGACTAGCCCTAAAGATAGTACCAAACCTATCAAAATCATAACGACTTGCTCCCGATGCCATCATTTCGATAGCACAACAAGCCAAACCATAAGTCAAAGCCCATAAAGAGTTACTTCTACCCCACTGAACAAGTTTATCAACTGTAGTTAGAGCTACTGGTAGCCCACTATCTGCCATATAATTTACTTTATGCTGTGCCATTCTAATGCTCCTTTTTTCCATGCATACACAAAACCAATTGTTAACAATACTATAAATATAACCATCTCAGCAAAACCAAACATACCAAGAACTTTAAAATCAATAGCCCATGGAAACATAAATATAATCTCTACATCAAACAATATAAATAAAAGTGCAAACAGATAAAACTGTGCAGACATAGTATTTGGTTGTTTGGAAACTTCAGGTCCACACTCATAAATACTAAGCTTCAACTTCTCATTGTCAAGTCTCGCTAACTTTCTACTTACAAATCTTGAAATATTTGTAGTAGCAAAAAAAGCTACAAATGTTAAAACAAAAAAGACAAATGCCCCAAAATATGGATGGCTAACTACTGTATGTCCCATACCCTTCCTTTTATTTAAATTTTATTTATCAAATATTACTTTTTATAATATTTCATCGTACTTGTAATTTTACATTAAAAATCTTATATTTATCCAAATTTATTCAAAAAATTAAGTATATTTTAAACTGCTACTTTTGGTAACATCTTTTTTAGAACTCAAATCCCATCTTTTTTTCTTCTCCAAAACTTCCTTTTATTTCTCTTTTAATCTCTTCAGTAAAATCCCTATTTTCAAAGATAGGCTCCTCTTTTATCGCTACTTTGATAGCTGTATTTTTTATAACTACATTGATTTGTCCACCACTAAGATTTGCTTTTGCTAACTCCTCTATATTTATATTTTCACTTTCAAGTGCTACTTTTGGTAACATCTTATTCCAAAGCTCTACTCGTTGAGTAAAGTTAGGTTTTGAGAATTCTATCTTATAATCAAACCGTCTTGAAAATGCAATATCAAATGTTTCTAAAAGATTAGTAGTTGCTATCAAAATACCATTAAATTTTTCTATTTGCTCCAAAAATATATTTTGCATTTGGTTATGCATTTTATCAGCTCCACTTCCACCTGATGTCCTACTACTCAAAAACTGATCAGCTTCATTTAAAAGTAAAATAGGATGTGATTTACTTTTTTTAATCAATTCTTTATAAGTATCAAATATCTTTCTTACATTTTTTTCACTCTCACCAACATACATAGAAAGTATTTTTGAACAATCAAAACTTAAAACCTTTCTTTTTAGATTTTTTGCTAAAGAATAAGCTGTCATAGTCTTTCCAGTTCCAGGAGATCCATAAAAAAGTAACTTTGCATCTACATTTGAGTTTGTCTTTATTCCCCACTCTTTAAGTCTTTTAGCTACTTTTTTATCTACTTGTTTTAACACACTTTTTAAAAGTTCTTCTGTCTTTGGATGCAAAACTACATCATCCAAACAAGTTTTAGGAGTTATAAGTTCAAAAATATCTTGTTCTTTTATTAAAGATTCGATAGTTATCTTTTGGCTTTTTTTTAGTTTATTGGGATGCATTATCTTTTGTAAAATCTCTTCTTCTATAAAAAAGCTCCTACTAACTCCACCAAATGCAGTGAGCATTTCATCATAGTCTATTATCTCTTTTTCTATCAAAGTAGAACCCTCTTCTAAAAGACTTCTATTTTTTATCTTATCATAGTCATTTTCACTTATTAAACTTATTAGATTATTCATCTCCCTTAGTGAATCAATTTCACTAGAATACTCTTCTTTTAACAAAACTAAAAATATTATTTGCTCTTTTTGAGTTAAATTATACTCTTTAAAAAGTTCTTCAACAGTAAGTTTGTTTTTTGTACTTACAACTCTCTCTTTTATTCTAGTTTCTAGTAGTTTCAACCTATTTTTCAACCTATCTATACTAAGTGAATTATCTGGATAATTTTCCCTAATAGTTGCCATCTTTTGATATATCTCAATACGAGAAAACTGATCTCTTATATATTCAAGATGATCACTATAAGCCGTAGATTCTGGAAGTTCAACTTCTAAAGTTCCCTCTTCAAGAAGTTTTTGAAAACTATTACTTAATGTTACAGAAGAATTTATAAGTTCTAAAGTTGATACATCTATGCTCTTTGTTTCAAACAAACTACTTATACTAATCCACCCTAAATGAAGAAGATTTTTTACAAGTGGTAATTTTTGTATATAAAGATACTCTCCATTATCTGGATAAATTTCATTTAAAACCATATATACCAAACTCTCACTAGAACCCTCTACATGCTTTTTTACTATATTTTGCAAAATCTCAGCTTCATCAGGTGAGCATTTTAAATGATGATATATCTTCGCCTTTGTTATATCTTTTACTTTTATAAAGTCTATTAGGTATTCCAATTTTTTTCCTTAACAATTATCTTCAATGACAAGGTTAACTTGTTCATTGCTAGATTTTCTGAAATCTTACTTTTCATACTTTTTATATTTCAAACAAATTATTATAGGATTATTAACTTATTGAGAGTAAAATTGCCCAAATTTTATTTTTGAAAGGATTTTTATGAAACACATAGTGAAAAAAGTTTTACCACTTTCACTTATAGTTGCTCTTAGATTTTTTGGGCTTTTTATCGTATTATCAGTTTTATCACAATATGCAAAAGATATACAAGGTGGAACTGCATTTTTAGCTGGTCTTGCTCTTGGGGGATATGCACTAACTCAAGCAGTTCTACAAGTGCCTTTTGGTGTTATGAGTGATAAGTTTGGTAGAAAAAAGACTCTACTTTTTGGACTTTTGCTATTTGCTTTTGGTTCAGTTGTAGCAGCGGAAGCTACAAATATTTATATTCTTTTATTGGGTAGATTTTTACAAGGAGCTGGGGCAATAGGGAGTGTAGTTACAGCTATGATAGCAGATCAAGTAAGAGAAGATGAGAGAGCTCACTCTATGGCAGTTATGGGTATGGTTATAGCTATGAGTTTTGCTGCTGCTATGATTATAGGGCCTCTTCTAGCTGGTGCATATAGTGTAAGTACTCTTTTTTGGTTAACTGCAGCCCTAGCACTCTCAGCTTTAGTGATACTTTTTACTGCAGTTCCAGAGCCTCCAAAGATAGTTCATCACTACTCTGAAGAAGAAGCAAAAATAAAAGAAGTTTTTAAAGATAAAGATTTGGTTAGAATGTATATAACTTTTCTTTTCCATAGCTCAACTATGGCAATAGCATTTTTTATCATCCCAATTCTACTAAAAAATAAGTTTCATATGGCTACTTTAGAGTACTGGAAAGTATATCTTCCAGCTGTAATTTTTGGAATTCTTGCTATGGCACCTGCTGCAATCCTTGGTGAAAAGTATGGAAAAGGTAAAGAGATATTTTTAGCTTCCATAGGATTTATCATAGCATCATTTTTACTTATGGGGTTTACATCTAGCTTTTTTCTTTTTGCCTTAGGAGCAACATTTTTCTTCATAGGATTTAACATGTTTGAGCCACTTCTACAAAGTTTTGTTAGTAAGTTTGCAAAAGTTCACCAAAAAGGAGCAGCACTAGGAGTTGCAAATACTTTTTCTTATGTTGGTATCTTTTTGGGTGGGGCAATAGGTGGTTGGCTATATGGAAGTGTTGGAGAAAAAGGGGTTGCTATTGCAGTTACTATTCTTTCAATATTTTGGATAGCTTGGATAATTGGTATGAGAAACCCAGCCTTGAGGGCAAATCTTTTCTTATCAACTGATGAATTTGATGATGAAAAACTACCAGCTCTAAAAACCATAAAAGGTATAAACGACTTCTATACTAATCATACTGAAAACTTGATAGTTGTAAAATACGAAGATGGTGTTATCAGTGAAGATGAAATAAAAGAGGTATTAAAAAAGTAACTCTTATAAGATATAGATGGATAAAAGATAACCTCTCTTACCCAATCTATATCCATACTCCTATACTATAAACACTTTTTTGTGTAAGTATATGTTACTTCATAATAGTAACCTAAATTGGACAGAATATTATATTCACAAAAATATACTACAAATCCAAAGGACTAAAAATCTTTGATTTGTTCATCTCAGCAACCACATGAGTGTAAATCATAGTAGTTTCAACACTTTTATGCCCTAAAAGCTCTTGAATAGTCCTAATATCCATTCCACTTTGCAATAGATGAGTAGCATAAGAGTGACGGAATGTATGTGAAGTTACTCTTTTGTTTATCTTTGCTTTTATGGCTGATTGTTTGATATTTCTTCCTAGAGTTGCTGGGTGGATATGATGTCGCCTTATGACTTCACTTCTTGGATCTTTGGCAATATTTTTCATCGGAAACAAAAACTGCCATTTTGTTTCAAACTTTGCATTTGGAAATTTTTTCTCTATTGCATAAGGCATATAAACACTTCCAAATCCATTTGCTAAATCATTTTTATGAAGCTCTTGTACTAACTCAACTTGAATTTTCAACCTATCCTTTAACTTCTTAGGCAAAGGTAAAGTCCTATCTTTCAAAGACTTACTATCCCATATATATACCCTATCAAAGCCAAAATCTATATCCTTTATACGAAGATTTAAAGCCTCATTCATTCGTAATCCACAACCATACATCAAAGAAACTATCAGTTGATATATCCCAGATAAATTTCCTATGATACTCTTTACCTCATCTCTTGTTAAAACAACTGGTATATGTTTTCTCTCCTGGGCCCTCAAGGCTTGGATATTTTCATCACTCATATCAATTCCTAAAACTTCACGATATAAAAATAAAAGAGCCGAAAATGCTTGATTTTGAGTCGTTGGAGAAACTCTCTTTTTAGTAGCCAGGTATGTCAAAAACTGTTCTATTTCCACCTTTCCCATCTGCACAGGATGTTTTTTATCATGAAAAAGTATATATCTCTTTATCCAACTAACATAGCCTTTTTCAGTAGCATAGCTATAATGTTTCAATCTAATTTTATCTCTAACAATATCTAAAAGCTTCTTTTTCTGACTCAAAACATACCTCCTATACAATAAACAC
>JALUNR010000244.1 GCA_027055005.1 Campylobacterales bacterium | reverse complement strand
TCTCTTGACAAGCTTTTACTACCTCTTTTACTCTCTCTTTGTTTCCTATATTTCCTGGATTTATCCTGATACAATCCACAACTTCACTAGCTATCAAAGCTAAGCGATAGTTAAAATGAATATCAGCTACAAGTGGCAAAGAGATTTGTTTTTTTATCTCCTTTAGTGCATAAGCAGCTTCTTCATCTACAACGGCAACTCTAACTATATCACATCCTGCAAAATGAAGTCTTTTTATTTGATTTACTGTTGCATCGATGTCAGCCGTTTTTGAAAATGTCATCGATTGAACACTTATTGGAGCATCCCCACCTATGGCTACATCACCAACATATATCTTTTTTGTTTTGTATCTTTTTATCATATACTTACCTACATTAACACTAAACTATTTACAAGTACTGCTATTTGGTAAATAGAGTAACTATCAGCAATTTCAAGTTCTTTTATTTTATCGAGATAAGTTTTATAGTCAAAATTTTCATCCTTTTTTTCTTCTAAAAGTTTGGAGTTAGCTAGAGATAATATAAAATTTTGTAAAAGATTTTCAAGTTGAGTTTTAAGAGTTTCTTTTGTTGGATCTTTTAGTATTAAAAGAGTTAGTTTTTCCATCAAAAATTGTATTTTATATTTATTTACTATATCAAAGATTTTTTGTGAACATTTTTCATAACTTATATTGGTTGTTTTGTTCAGTTTTACTCCAAGAACAGCGAATTTTACAAATTCTAACCTTTCAAAAAAATCACTTCCTTTTGCTTTTGATAGAAAAGTATCAATATTTTCTTTATAGTCATATACAATCTTAGGCTCTTTTAAATTTTTCCCCATCCATTCTGTAACAAGTAAAAGTTCTTCATCTATCTTCATAAGTTTGTTATAATCTGTTATTTGATTTCTAATATTTTTTGTATCAAGAAGTTGATTTAGTACTAGATAAGATTTTATTTTTTTTAAAAATTCTTCATGATTTTTGTTAAAATCTGATATAAAACTACTTCCTGCAAAGTTTATTATTTTGTTAGCTATCATCATAGAAATCATCTCTTTTTTAAATTCAAAGCATAAAATATCTTCTTCAAAAAGAGCTAAAAATTCTTTAGAAAAATAGTTAAAAAGATATTTTCTAAAAAATGGATCACTAGA
This sequence comes from Campylobacterales bacterium, assembly GCA_027055005.1. Lineage (GTDB taxonomy): Bacteria > Campylobacterota > Campylobacteria > Campylobacterales > QNZT01 > SZUA-1377. The sequence continues at coordinate 4,159 of JALUNR010000244.1, read as the reverse complement.
AAATTCATCACTTTTATTTAATATATCTTTTAAAAATATTTTACTATATAACAAAAGTTCAGCTAAAACTGGACGAATAAGTTCTCCATTTTGATTTAAAAGTGTATCAAAGTGTTTGTCACTAGGTATTTCAAAATATCTTCTTTTAAAAACTTCCAAATTATTTTCTAGTACATGAACAGTTTTTGTAAACTCTTTTAAGTGAAGTTTGCTTCTTTTTTCATCGAGTGAAATAGCTAAAGCTTGTAAAAAGTTATCTTTTAAAACGGTTTTTACGACAAAGTTTTTCTCTTTTTCTAAAATTTTATCTCTTTTAGGATGATTTTTTAAAATGATTTTCAAATTTACTTCATGATCACTTGTATTTACTCCTGCACTATTATCTATGCTGTCAAGATTTATTTTTCCACCATTTATAGCATATTCATATCTTGCTTTTTGAGTAAGTCCTAGATTTCCACCTTCACAAATACAATAAGCCTTAACTTCATTTGCATCTACTCTCACATATTCATTTTGTTTATCACCAACCTCTAAGTTTGTTTCACTTGAAGCTTTTATGTAAGTTCCAACACCTCCATTATAAAGCATATCGACTTTTAGTTTTAGTAGCATTTTTGCTAATTCTTCACCACTAATACTACTCTTTTTGGTATTTAAAAACTTTTGTAAGATTGGATTTAGTTTTATATCTTTATCATCTCTTTTGAAAACTCCTCCACCATTACTAATTTTTGATTTGTCATAATCAGACCATTTATGTTTTGATGAATTAAAAAGTCTTTTTCTTTCATCAAAAGATGATTTTGCATCGGGGTCAGGATCTATAAAGATTTCATCATGACTAATTGCTCCAACAAGTAAGAAGTTTTCACTCTCTATCATACCATTTCCAAAAACATCACCACCCATAGAACCTATGCCTACAACAGTTATAGGAGTTTTATAAAAATCAACACCTTTTTCTATAAAAAATCTTTCAGTTGAAACTAAAGCCCCGCGAGCTGTGATACCTAACTTTTTATGTGAATATCCATGACTTCCTCCACTAGCAAAGGCATCTTTCATCCAAAAATCTTTTTTTATAGCAACTTCATTTGCATAGTCACTCATATGAGAAGTTCCTTTATCAGCAGCTACTACAAAATAGTTATCATTTTTATCTACAAGATCTAGCATCGAATCTATAAAAGAGATATAAATATCTTTAAACTCTTCAAAAGTTGGATTATTTTGTCTTATGATAAAGCCACCTTTTGCACCACTTGGAATGATGATGGCATTTTTCCCTTCTTGTGTTGCCATAAGAGATTTTATTTCAACCCTAAAATCATCTTTTCTGCTACTATATCTAAGTCCACCTCTTGCTATTTTGCTCATTCTTAGATGTATACCACTAAAATCCTTATGAAATACAAACATCTCATAATTTGGTTGAATACCCTTTAAAAATGCTTTAAGACTTTTTGTTTCTACTTTTATAGAAATAGCTTCTTTGTCTAAAAAGTAATTTGTTTTGGTTGTATTTTTGATTATTTCATAAAATATTTTTAAAATTCTATCTTCATGAGAACTTACATTTTTAAATTCTTCCCTAATCAAGTTTTCATCAAATTTTTTATTTTGAAATTTTGCTCTAAAATAATCTAAAAACTGTTTTGATAAAGTATCATATTTTGTTAGAGCATTTATTATTGATTCTATATTAAACTCTAAAATAAGTTGATTTTCATATCTCATCAAAGTTCTCAAAAGATTTATCTCTCGAAGATTAAAGTTTTGTTTTAGTGATAAAGAAAGAAGCGGACAAGTTGGAGTTTTGTTTTCTAAAACTGCTTTTATAAGTTCTATTACATTGTTAGAATGTTTTTTTAAGTTTAAAAGACAACAATCTTCCCCAATATAAAATATGATTTTGTTTTGTTCTAATTTTTCAGAGAGTATATCTAGTCCTATATCATTTAGTATAGGAATAATTTTACTTAAATGTAACTCTTTTGTGCTTTCAAATTCTAAACTAAGTGGTGAAAAATTTATATTTATTTGCATTTTTAGCCTTTTTGGTATAATATCAATATTATACTATAAATCGGAGAAAATATTGAAAAAATTAGTCGCTTATATAACTACTGGATATCCTGATCTTAATTTTACAGAAGATGTTATACTCTCTTTAAAAGATGCTGGTGCTGATATGATAGAGCTTGGTATACCTTTTTCAGACCCTGTGGCTGATGGTCCTGTGATAGAGGAAGCAAATCTAAAGTCTTTAGAGTGTGGATTTAAAATAAATAATATTTTTGAAGTGTCACAAAAAGTAGCAAAAGAGATAGATACATTTTGGATGGGGTACTTTAATCCTTTTTATCAAAAGGGAGTAGAGTTTATGACACAAAAAGCTAAAGAGTTTGGAGTAAAAGGGTTTATTATCCCTGATCTTCCTTTTGAAGAGGCAAGTTTATATAAAAATACTGTTCAAAGCCAAGATATTGCTTTGATAGACTTTGTAGCTCCAACTGATAGTCAAGAGAGGATAGCAGAGATTTTAAAAGATTCACAAAAATTTATATATATGGTTGCTTATGCAGGTATTACTGGAAGTGGAAAAAGTGAGGATTTAAGCTTAGTTATAAACAATGTAAGAAGAGTAACTGATACTCCTTTATTTGTGGGTTTTGGAGTAAATGTAAAAACTGCAAAACAAAAGGTAGAAGGAGTAGATGGTGTTATAGTAGGTAGTGAGTTTGTAAAGGTTTTACTTGATGATTCTATTAATCTCACTCAAAAAATAAAAAATATTTCACAAATAGCCAAGCAAATCAAAGCTAAAATTAATTAAATTTTAGTAAAATCTTAAAGTTAATAAATAACTTTAAGGTTGTGCTAAGTGTTTAAATATATTCTCTCTCTTTTTCTTATCATATATACAGGTTGTGGTGGTTCTAGTAGTGGTGAAAGTGATATAAATCCTTTTAACATAAGAAACTTTGATCCTTATGAAGAACCATATTTTAAGTTTGCTTGGCATCTTCAAAGAGTGAGTCCAGATATAGCAAAGCAAAGAAATATAAAATCTGATTCAAATATAAATATATATGAAGCTTGGCAAAGAACAAGAGGAGCAGGGGTAAAAGTTGCTGTTATAGACTATGATTTTAATCCTGAACAAGAAGACATAAAAGAAAATGTAGTTGCAACTTACAATGTAGATAAAAAAAACACTAAGGTATATAAAGGGATTTCTTCACATGGTACAGCATGTGCCAGTATAATTGCATCTGCAAAAAATGGCATAGGAACTCTTGGTGTAGCCCCAGAGGCTAAACTTATATTGATAGATGCGGATATTCAAAACAAAAATAATGAAAGTGATGATGCTTCTAAAATAAAAGCATTTTATAAAGCAAAAGAACTTGGAGCAAAGGTTATAAGTTGTAGTTGGGGAACACTTCATGCCTCTTTTAGTATTATGGATACTTTAAGAGAATTACATAATGATGGAATTGTTATTGTGTTTGCAAGTGGAAATAATGATGGTATGGATTTGGATAGTAGTCCTAGTATCGTAGATGAATCAGAACTTGATAGTGTTATAGGTGTTGGTGCAACTACACAAGCAAACTTAAAAGCTGAATACTCAAACTATGGAGATAATATCGATATTTTAGCTCCAGGTGGAGATGAAAATGATGGTTTAATATCTGCAGGTTATGAAAATAAACAGTATTATTATTTTAATGGAACTTCAGCTGCTGCACCAGTAATTGCAGGTGTAGTTGCCTTAATGCTTAGTGCAAATCCAGACTTAACACCTGATGAGGTAAGGGAGATACTAATAAGCAGTGCATACAAAATAGATGGATATAATGCTAATTATGATAAATATGGGTTTAGCCATACCTATGCTTATGGCAAAGTGAATGCTTCAGCTGCTGTTGATTTAGCTTATCACTATTGAGAGGTGGACTTTTGACCTCACCTCTCAAAGTTATTATTTTTAATACTCCAAAAAACCACAAACAAAAGCGACGATAAAACTGTTACAAAGATTATTGCATATCCTGTTGGTAAATCAAAGAAATATGACATAACCAAAGCCAAAATAACACAAAAAGAGCCAAAGATTGTAGCAAATGTAAAAGGTTTCATTCTCTTTTGA
>JALUNR010000243.1 GCA_027055005.1 Campylobacterales bacterium | reverse complement strand
AAAGAGCCTATCCTTAGAAAAAATAGAAATCAAGCAGCATTTGAAGTAAAAGAGTTTTTAGATTCTTGGAATATTGATAAACTTATAGTAGGTCTTCCTCAAGGTGGTAGCAGTGAAGAAGAAATGAGTAGAAGAATAAAACATTTTGTATCACTTATAAACTTCAAAAAAGAGATAATTTTTATGGATGAGTATGGAAGTTCTATTGAAGCTAAAGAGTTAACAAAAGGGATTTTTAAACATAAAAAAGATGGTAAAATAGACTCAATAGCTGCCAAAATAATACTTGAGAGATATCTTAACAAAATCAACTAATTATGACACTTATGTGACATAAGTGTTACAAATCGTAACCTTAATTTTATATTAGTTTTTTTATAGTCAAATTTTATTGACTTTTATTAAAGTAAAGTTGTATCATACTTTTATCAAAGATAATAATTAATATAAGGAGTATGGGATGGATAAAAAAAGTTTAGTAAGAAGGTCTCTTCTAAAAGGTCTTGGTGCAATGGCTATGTCATCAATCATATTAAATACTGATGCTTATGCAAAAGGTCTTAAAAGTAAAAAATTTCACAGATTAAATCTTTATAACACTCATATAGAAAAATCTTTCCATCCTAAAATTTTTACAAATTCAGGTAGATTTGATGTTATGGGGCTTTTTGAAGTTGATAAAGCTATGATGGATTACCATGCATATCAGATAACTAGAATCGATTTAAGACTTGTAAATCTTTTGTACAATATCAACTCTTACATCGGTTTTAATAGAAGGATAAATGTTCTATCCGGTTATAGAACTCCTCAAACAAATGCATATCTAAGAAAACACACATATGGTGTAGCAAAACATAGTTATCATATCAAAGCTATGGCTATGGATATACACATAGATGGTATGAGATTAAGTCGTGCAAAAGATATCATAAGAGGTATAAATCATACAGGTGGTGTTGGGTACTATCCAAATAGTGGATTTATTCACACAGATGTAGGACCAAAGAGAAATTGGGTTACATTAGGGTAGAGAAAAATTCTACCCTATCATATGAGCTACAAATTTGCTCATATCATCTAATATAAGATTTTTAGAACTTCTAAATCCAAGTCCGCATCCTTCATAAGCAAAAAATACTCCAGCTTGATAAAAGTTATTTTCATCATCTTTATTTAAATCAGTAAACTCTTGATAAATATATGGAAAGTTTTCATAATCTCCACCATTTTCTTCTAAAACTTCACCATTTTTATCAACTATTTCAATATTTCCACCCTCTCTTCCAAATATAGGCTTTTTAACATATGCCTTATCTTCTAAAGGTTCAAATAAAGTTTCTAAAAGTAGAGGGTGATTTGGAAACAAATCCCAAAGTATTTTCAACATTGCTTTACTTTGAAACATTAAAGTATATGCAGGATTTAAAATAATAGCTTTTTTATTTTCTACTAATCTAGTTAACAAAGATGCCAACTCTCCCTCTTCTATCGCTATATCTTCCCACGGAATAAGTTTAAATAGATATTCATACTCTTCTTCATTAAAATAAATTCCATTTTCATCAAACTCTATTTCATCTATATAAGCAAATTCACAAATAAATCCAGCCTGCTCAGCAATAGATTTTAGATATAAAGTTGTATTTTCATCCTCTTCATATCCTTTTACACAACTAAATAATATTTTCCATCCCTCATAGTATTCACTAAACTTATCCACACTCTCTTCTAGGGTAACAAGTCTTTTAAAATTTTCTATCAAAGCATTATGAATATTATTAAACTGCTTTTCTTCATCAAGTCCTTCTCGTTTTAAAACTGCCCACTGTATCAAAGAAGTTTCTATAAGTGAAGTTGGAGTATCAGCATTAAACTCTAAAAGCTTTAAAGGTACTCCATCCACTCCACCAGCAAAATCAAACCTTCCATACAGATGCCAATGAACATCATTTTCCCAACTAAGTTTTACAATTTCTTTTAAATTAAAAGCTATTCCAATTTCATCTAAAAGATTATTTTCTATTATATAATCCCCAGCTTCAACAAACATATCATAAAGCTCATTACTAGCTTCATAAAATGCCATTGCATCGACCTCTCTTATCTTTACTATTTTATCAACGAGATAGTTACTACCATCTTTATCAGTATGCCAAGAAAAACCTATACTTTCTAAATAATCTTTTGTAAGAACATTTTTTACTTTACAAGTTTCTATCATCCTCCAAAACCTCTACTTCTAAATCCTCCACCAAAAAATCCTCCACTTCTTCTAGTTTTTGTAGTACTTCTTTTCATAAAACCACTTCTTTTAGCCCTTGTTTGTTTAGCTTTATTAAAACTATTTACACTTCTACTATAAGTTGAAGGAGATTTATAAGAAGTTCTTCTTTTTTGTTGATAGTTTTGATTATTAAAAAGTTTATTCCCTATCCAACTTCCAAGTACTGCACCAGCTGCACTAGCAAGTATAGTTTCACCTAAACTCATACCACCCATACCAGAGTTTACACTAGGATTTGTTAAAGGTGAAGTTCCATTATCAATTTTTTTAGCTTCCTCTTTTATAAGAGCATCCAACTCCTCTTTACTTAAAATCTTTTCTTTCCCATCTAAAGTTTTTAATATTACTCTTGTTTCATGAGAAGGATATTCATCTACTATCTTATACTGTTTTGGAGCTACTTCTTGTATTACAACAAAAGCATTTTGTTTTTGAGAGGCATTTGTAAAAGCTTTATTATCACCATTTTGCTCATTTTGATGTGATTCACATCCAACAAGTCCAACTACAAGCAAAGCACCTAATCCTCCAATTATAGAATAATCTTTAATTCTTTTTATATGTTTCAAACTCTATTCCTCCTCTATTTTTTCTACAAGCTCTTTTGCCTTGTCTAGTGCACCTTGTCCAAAGGATAAAACAACTGCCATTCTTCTACCTTTATGGCTCTCAGGCTTTCCAAAAACTCTTAAAAAGCTATTTTCACTAAAAACACTTTCATCAACTTTAAAAGTAGGTTTCACACTATACTTCAGTGATTTGTAAGCAGCACTTGCACCCTCCCCATAAAATATAAATCCAAGAGGAAGACCAAGTACAGCTCTTATATGAAGAGCAAATTCACTCTGGCTTTGAGTTATCATAGTAACCATACCAGTATCATGAGGACGAGGACTTACCTCACTAAAGAAAATCTGCTCATCTTTTACAAAAAGCTCCACTCCAAATATACCTCTGCCCCCTAGTCCATCAGTGATAGTTTTTGCAACCTCCTTTGCTCTCATTAAAGCTACCTCACTCATTTGCATCGGTTGCCAAGAGTAAATATAATCCCCATCTTTTTGTACATGCCCTATCGGTTCACAAAAAACAGTTTCATTTTCAGTTCTAGCAGTAAGCAAAGTTATCTCATAATCAAATGGAACAAACTCCTCAACTATAAGTTCACTAGCATCCCCTCTAGCCTCTTTTGCCTCTTCCCAAGAGCTTTCCAAATCCTCTTCACTTCTAGCAATACTTTGTCCATGTCCACTACTACTCATAACAGGCTTTATCACACAAGGAAAACCTATCTCTTTTGAAGCTGTTTTTAACTCTTCAAAACTTTTTACAAACTTATAAGCACTTGTTTTTAGTCCCAACTCCTCTGAAGCAAAAACTCTGATATTTTTTCTATTCATAGTTTTATTTACTGCTTGGGCATTTGGTATGACAGTGAACCCTTCTTTTTCAGCTTCAAACAATGCTTCTATACTAATAGCCTCTATCTCAGGAAGTATAAAGTCAGGTTTTTCTCTTCTTATCACTTCTAAAACTTCATCTTTATTTTGCATATCTATTACATAAGATTTATTAGCAACTAAATGAGCAGGAGCATTTTCATACTTATCTATTGCTACGACTTCAACTCCAAGTCTGTTTGCCTCTATTGCTACCTCTTTTCCAAGCTCTCCACTTCCTAAAAGTAGGATTTTTGTACTATTACTTTTTAACGGTGTTGTAAATGTCATGACTAAAAGTTCTCCATATCTAATATTTTTATTTTATCGCCTTTTTTTAGCTCTTTTTGCTCTATATCAACTCTAGCAAGTGCTACATCTCCAAGCATATTTGTTAGTATCGCACTTGTACCACTTTTTTTACAAGAAAAATCCACAAAATACTCTCCATTTTCTAAACTCAAACTTCCTGCATGAAACTCAGTTTTATGAGTCTTTTTCTTAAAGTTATTTTTCAAAGTTGCACTCTTATATTTTAACTCTCCATTTAGCCCCATCAATTTTCTTATAAGTGGTATAACATAAAGTATAAAAGTAACAGTTGAACTATATGGAAATCCAGGAAGTGCTACTATAAACTTTTTACCAAGTTTTACTATCTTTATATGTTGCCCAGGTTTTAAGCTAACACCTTTGGTAATATACTCTGGTTCAAAATCTTCTAATATCAACTTTACAAAATCATAATCCCCAACACTAACTCCACCAGTAGTTACAACTATATCACATCTAGTAAGTAAGTTTTGCATCGCCTCTTTTATCGCCTCTTTATCATCTTTAATTAAGGAATGCCTTACAACTTCTGCCCCCTCTTTTTTTGCTAGTGATTCTATTACAAATTGATTTGAACTTCTTATTTGAGCATCATTTGTTTGTTCTTCTCCAACATCAAGGATTTCACTACCTGTACTTAAAACTCCTAATATCGGCTTAGTAAAAACTTCTATTTGAGAAATATTCAAACTTGCTATCACCCCAATATCTGCAAAGTTTAGCTTAGTTCCTTTTTTTATCAAAACTTCACCCTCTTTGAAATTTTCGCCTATTTCTCTAACATTTTTACCAAAACTTACTTCTTCTTTGATAATTATATGATTATCTTCAACTTCAACTAATTCAATAGGTATTAAACTATCTGCACCTTTGGGTATAAGTGAACCTGTAAAAGTTTTTATACAAACTCCACCTATGACTTCTGCTTTATTATCACTACCAGCAGGATTATCACCCAAAATCTTTATTTTACCCATAGCCTGATCTATAAATTTTATAGCATAGCCATCCATTGCAGAAGTTGGATATGAAGGAGAATTAAAAGTTGCTACAATATCACTAGCTAATACTCTATCAACTCCATCAGATAAAAAAATTTTCTCTTTTAAACTTGGTTTTTCATAAGCTTTTTCCAAAGCTTCCATAGACTCATCAAATGATACAAATTTCATACTAATACCCCACTATTTTCTAATTTTTGTCCTCTTTTTTTTATAAAAAGCCTCTTCCCATCTCTTAAATCATACTTCCAAATAGGAGCATTTGCTTTAAAATCCTCTACAAATTTATCTATCATTTCAAGTGAAACCCTTCTTTTTGGAGATGAAATAGCACACATAAATGAACTCTCATGAAGTAAAACATCCCCAATAGAGTGTGCCATATAAACTTCAGCTTTAACCATTTTTAACTTACCTTGCCATTTTAAAAACCAGTTATTTAAAATCGGTTCATATATATCAAAACTAAGCCCATCTATACCATCTTCATCCCTAACAATACCAACAAATGTTATCAAAGCTCCATGATTTTTTTCTTTTACCAAGTCAAACCACTTGTTTTGGATGGATTTGACATCTAAGTTTCCTTTGTATAGTTCTAGCATCTTTTCTCCGTTTTAGTTTCTATTTTATTGTGAAAAACTAAAGTTTTTCTAACCGTAAATCTACCTCGTTTCACTCGCTAAGATTTACTTTATTGGTCCAGTCTGCTTTAAGTGTTAGCCTCCACAAACTGGGGGCAATAAAGATATCTTATCCCCATCTTTAAGCTCTATATCTAAACTACTAACTATCTCATCATTAACTGCAACTGCCAAGGAGTCTAGCCACTCGCTTAAACTTTCATCTTTTTTTAATATCTCTTTTAGCTCATTTAGGTTTTTTATATCAACTTCTAAAGGCTCTTTTGAGATAGGTCCTAAAAACTCAACTTTTACCATTTTATAACCTTTTATTTTTTTTGATTATACTTAGCTAAAACTTAGAGGTGCCATCAATGTTACTTGGTAAAATAGAGTATATAAATTTAATTCCATTTCATATATTTTTGAAACGATACATAAACAACACTCAAACTAAACAATCCATAAACTATCATAAATCATATCCAGCAAATATAAACAAACTATTTAAAAGAAGAGAGGTCGATGCAGGATTTATTTCAAGTATCGAAAGTTTTAAAGGAAGATTTAAAAGATTTGATGTAGGAATAGTAGCAAAAAAAGAAGTAAGAAGTGTTTTAGTAAAAAAAGGTAAAAGTAAAAATGACTTTGAATCTGCCTCTTCAAATGCTTTAGCAAAAGTTTTAGGCTTAAAAGGTGAAATTATTATCGGAGATAAAGCTCTAAAACAGTTTTTAAAAAATCCAAAAGATTATCAAGATTTATGTTCACTTTGGTATGAAAAAGAAAAACTTCCATTTGTTTTTGCAAGATTTTGTGCTAACAAACATATAACCTTTTACGAAAAACTAATAAAAAGATTTATCCATTTAAATAAAAAAATCCCTCAATATATACTTGAAAAATACTCCCAAAAAAGTGGAGTTTCAAAAAAAGAGATAAAAGAGTATCTAACTCTCATCTCTTATAAGATAAATTATAAAGAGCAAAAAGCTCTTAAAAGATTTAAAAAGCTTACATTCCAGGTATTCTAGGAATTTTACCTAACTTTGAGTTTCTACAATACCATCCCCAACCTTTTTTTAGCCAATGCCCAACTATCGGCATAGGTAACATCTTTCCACCTTTGTTATCTCTATATACAAAAGCTGCTCCATCTCCGCTATCCATAACACAAAGGATATTTATATGCTCTTTATATCCTTTTCTATCACTGCTTCCTTTTAGTTTTTGCTCTAAGTTATAAGCTACATTTCTTGCCATAACCTCAGCTATATGACCTTGTTTTGCTCTCCAGTCAGGTCCTTCTAGTGCAACACTATCTCCAACTGCATAAACATTTTCACACCCTTCTACTTCACAATAGTCATTTACCTTTATAAGTCCAGCTTCATTTAGTGGTAAATCACTATTTTTAAATACTTCATGACCATTACCAGCAGGGATAAACATAGTAAAATCACTCTCAATCTTACTATCATCTTCAAAAACTATCCCATCAGACTCAAATCTCTTCATCTTTTTACCAAAATGCTTTTTGATGTCTAACTTGTTAAAGAAAACATCCATCATTTTTAAAGCTTGTTCTCCCATTCTAGCCCCTGGTTTTTCCATCGGTGCAAAAAATGTAAGCTCAAACTTATCTCTGATTCCAAGTTTTTTAAGTTTATTGTGAACATTAAAGAGTACTTCAAAAGCTGGTCCACCTCTGACATTACTAGGATCTTTTGGATTTCCTCCAAACCCCATAGCTATCTTTCCACTCCCTTTTTCTATAAGCTCATCAATCCTCTCTTTTATTTTTATAGCCTCTTTAGGCTCACCACAAATAGATAAAAAGTTTTCATTTCCCTCATGCTTCATCTTCCCGCTTCCGATAGCTACTATCAAGTTTTCATACTCATAAACTTCTTTTTTACACACTACCTTATTTTCTGCACTTTTTATTTCTTTTACTTCATCAACTATCAACTCAAAGCCATGAGCCTCACTCAAATCTTTCAAAGGCACACATATATCTTCAAATTCAGCCTCACCAGTTGGTATCCATATAGAAGTTGGATAAATATAAAAATAATCACGATTTGAAATTAATGTAACATTAAAGCCCTCTTTTCTCAAGAAGATTGCAGATTCCACTCCAGCAAATCCACCACCTAAAACTAAAACTTTTCTCTTCATAACTTCCCCTTATAATAAATATAACTTTAGTGATTGTATCAAAAAATTTATTTACTTTTACTATAATATTTACATGAAAATAGCTATAGTAAAACTCTCCGCTATGGGAGATATAATCCAATCAGCATTTATTTTGCAACACATAAAAAAAGAGTTTCCAAACTCTAAAATAGACTGGATAGCAGAAGAGAGTTTTGCTCCTATTTTAGAAAACAACCCACATATAGACTCCATAAAAAAGCTAAATCTAAAATCAATAAAAAAATCCCCTTTAAATATCTTCAAAGAGATAAAAAAAGTAAAACAAATCGCAAAAAAAAACTATGACTTAGTCATAGACTTACAAGCAAATATCAAATCAGCCATAACTTCAAGACTACTTTGTAAAAATATATATGGCTATGATAAAAACTCAGCTAGAGAGAAAGAAGCAAGTTGGTTTTATAAACACAAATTTAACATACCTTATCACTTAAATACTATAGATAGATATAGACTTTTGATAAATAAATCTCTTGGACTAAACATAACAAAAGAAGATGTGCTAAACCAAAAACCATATCTTTTTTACAAAACTAAAAAAGAGTTTAATCCTGAAGTAGTTTTTATCATCGGAGCTAGTTGGAAAAGTAAAATATATCCAAAAGAAAAGGTAAAAAGAGTCATCCAAGCTCTCGATGTAAAAGTTACAGTTCCATACTCAAACCAAGAAGAGTATGAGTTCGCAAAATCTCTAGGAGATATAGATATAGTCAAACTAAATCTTAATGAGTTAAAAGCTCTTATCTCACAAGCAAAACTTATCATAGGAAATGACACGGGACCAACCTATATAGCTTGGGCAAATAACATCCCCAGTATAGTACTTTTTGGACCTGTTCCACCTGATAGAATCTATTGTGATGAAAAAACTGTACTTTTAAAATCCCCTTCAAAGGTAAATCCATATAAACTTGATAAAGAAGATTACTCAATAAAAGAGATAAATGAAAATTTCATAATAAAAGAAGCAAAAAGGCTACTTTCATGAACATACTTATAACTCGTCATGACAAAATAGGAGACTTTTGCACTACTCTTCCTATGATAAAAGTTTTAAAAAAACAAACAAATCATAAGATATTTATACTTGTTTCAAAAGTAAATTATGAATTTGCCAAGCATTTTGATTTTATAGATGAGGTTATTTTGTATGAAGATAAGCCTTTTAAACTATCAAAAAAACTAAAAAAATTACATATTGATATCTCAATCTCAGCTTTCATAGATACAAAACTTGGACTTGCACTGTTTTTAAGTGGTATAAAAACAAGAATCGCTCCAGCAACAAAAATGGCTCAAATCTTTTTTAACAAAAAAGTAGTTCAGCGACGAAGTGAAGTAAAAATGAGTGAATGGAAATATAACTTAGAGCTTTTAAAAGCATTTGATAAAAATTTAGATTTAACATACACTCCACCCATTTTAGAACTAAATCAAAAAAGAGAAAATATAGTTATTTTTCATCCTGGATTTGGTGGAAGTAGTGATGGGAACTTGAGAATTGAAGATTATCTTGAATTGGCTAATTCTATAAAAAACAAAGCAAAAGTTGTCTTTACCTTTGGACCAGATGATAAAACTTCAAAAGGGTATGTACAAAAAAATAGTGATTTTGAGATAAAAGATGATTTTAACTCACTTTGGGATTTTACTATCTTTTTATCAAAAGTAAGGTTATTTGTATCAACTTCAACTGGTCCTATGCATTTAGCAAGTCTGTCAAACACCCCTACTCTATCTTTTTTTGGAGATAGTAATTTTGCAAGCTATAAAAGATGGAAACCAGAGAGTATCGATGAGGTGCAAAATAATTTTTTACTGCCATCTGCTAATTTAGAAACTATACAAAAGAGGCTACATGAGATTATTTATTGAAATCCCTACTTGGCTGGGAGATGCCGTGATGACAACTCCAGCTATCGAAAATCTTTTAAAAACTTATCCAAAAGCTGAGGTAACTCTTTTTGGCTCTTATGTTTCTACTGAAGCATTAAAAAAACATCCTCAAGTAACAGAAGTTATAGTTGATGAAAGCAAAAATGCAAAATGCAGGATTTGTTGGATTTATAAGAAAGCAAAAAGTTTAGGAGAGTTTGACAAAAGTTTCACTTTTAGAAGAAGGCTCTATCCAAGGCTTTTACAATTTTTTCTAAACTCAAAAGAGAAATATATCTACAAAAGATATACAAATAAATCAAAACATCAAGTTTTAAGATATAACGACTTTATAAATCACTCTTTAAATAAAGACTACGATGCAAAGGAGTTAAAGTTATATTTCTCTCCTAAAATCTATGATAAACCAACTTTAGGTATAAATCCTGGTGCTACTTATGGAAGTGCAAAAAGATGGTATCCAGATAGATTTGCTTTAGTTGCATCTGCCCTACATAAAAAATATAACATCATCATATTTGGTGGTCCAAATGAACTGCAAATAGCAAAAGAGATAGAAGAAAATCTCTTAAAAGAAGGTGTTTTAAACTTTCAAAACTTAGCTGGAAAAACAACAGTTTTAGAACTTATAGAGTTTATATCTGGACTTGATCTCTTTATCACAAATGATAGTGGGCCTATGCATATAGCCTCAGCTTATAAAGTGCCAACTATCGCTCTTTTTGGTCCAACAAGATGGGATGAAACAAGCCCTTGGAAAAATCCAAATGCTAAAATAGTAAAAAAAGATTTAGATTGTATGCCTTGTATGAAGAGAAGTTGTCCTTTAAAAACTCATAAATGTATGAAAAGCATTACAGTAGAAGATATATTAAAGGAGATATGATACAACAAGGAAAAATTTTTCCCTTGCTATATTTTTTTAATTCATAGGATAAGCTAACTCATCTATGCCAGGTGTTGCAGCTCTAAAGCTAGAATCAGTAGATGAATCACTACTTATATAAGTATTGCTACCATCTTTTTTATACCATGAACCACCCTCAGTTACTTCATTGTCATTTTTAAGCTCACATACTTTAGTCTTATAATCAACAGGTATATTTGCATCATGAAATTTATTTTCCAAACTTAGACAATTCACATAATCACCATCTTGTTGAAAAGTACCAGTTTTTACATCAAACAAATGTTTATACTGATTTTCAGTAGGTAATTTTATAGTATAGTTTGTACCAGTTTGAGAACCATCATCAGCAATCAAATCAGCAGCTTCAGTTCTAGTTACATGATTTACATTACCATTATTTACACTAGTAAACTCTACACCTTTTCCATCAGCATTATTTCTAGCTTCTATTTTAGCCATCCAGTAACCTTTATCACTTCCACTTGCCGGAACATATGCATACCCTTTAGCAATCATAGCTTTGCCATCTGTTGTTTCTGTAATCCAAGGATACTTACTTGTTGCATCTAGTGGATCTTTACCTTTTTCTGTTTCTTTTGCATTTGGTCTTCCATCACCATCACTATCATTTGTAGGATCTAGTGCATCTATTTTCCCAGCTGGATCATTGTTTGTATCTGCTGGTGTACTACAATCAGTATTTCCACCCACATGATTTATCAAAGTATCAATCTTATCATTTAAAGAGGTTGCTCCATCATTATCAATACCAATATTTAATCCAACAACATCTATAGCACTAATCAATCCTGTTCCATATCCATTAGTATGAGTACTATCTGTACCTTTTGTACCACAAACTTCTATACCATCTGTAACACCATCTTTATCAGTATCTGCTTCAAGTGGATTTGTTTGTATAGCACTTTCAACTTCCACACCATCAGATAAACCATCACCATCTGTATCTGGATTTAAAGGATTTGTTAAATATTTTGACTTATCTCCAGTAGGCAATTTTCCTATTTCATCACCATCTAACAATCCATCACCATCTGTATCTGGATTTGTTGGATCAGTAACATATCTACTACCTACATTTGGTTTTAACTCATCACCATCTTTTATACCATCACCATCTGTATCTGGATTAGATGGATTTGTTGGATTATCTTTAAGTTTAGCACAATAAGGATGGTCTTGTATAGCTAAAGCTAAACCATATTCACAACCATCACTTAAACCATCATTATCACTATCTTTTTCTCCAGGAACTGCATCACCATATGGAGGCAATCCCTCTTCACTATCTGGAATATAATCACAGTCTTCATCCGCTGTACCTTTACCACAGTTTAAACTTCTTCCAACTGGATCAGTAGTACCAGTTCCATGCAGTGCTGCCTCTGATGGACTTATACCTGCTCTATCACTACCACAACCTTGTAAACTCAAAAGAACTGCACAAGTTGCTATTGAAATCAAACTACCTTTTATTATATTTTTCATTTTATCTTCCTCCCTCAACTGCATGTGGATATGTGAGTGTAACTTCTATCCTTCTATTTAATGCCATACCTTGTTTTGTAGCATTTGAAGCTATTGGATCAGTTTCTCCTCTACCTTCTGTACTTAATCTATTTGCACTAACACCTAGATTTATCAAAGCTTTTTTAACTGATTCTGCTCTTTTTTTAGATAAAACCATATTGTAATCTTCTGGAGCTCTACTATCAGTATGACCTGTTATATGAACCAAACTACCCTTATGACTTACTAAAAATTTTGCAAATTTTCTAACTTTTTTCATAGAATAATCAGTAATTCTTGCTGAATTAGTAGCAAAGTGTATTCTTAGTATTGCTTTAACAGGACATCCTTTACTATCAACACTAAAATCACAAGGAGTAGCTGGACATTGATCAACACTATCTTCAACACCATCTCTATCAGCATCAGGAAGATCTGTTTTTATTGGACACTCGGTTTCACTGAATGAAACTGGAGCTGCACTCTCTACTATTGGAGCTGGTGTAGCTTGAACTGGACAACCATCAGCTCCAACTCTCTCACCTCTAGGAGTATTCGGACACTTGTCAAGTCTATCGATAACACCATCTCTATCACTATCTAAAACTGAAGCTTTCACTTTTGGTTGAGATTTACCGCCAAATGGCATAGCAACACCAACTGAAGCAACAAATTCATTGTTTTCCTTTGTTCCTCCTAAAATTTGAAGAGCTTTCAACTCTGCTTTTGCTCTTATGTTTTGAGTAATGCCAATACCAACACCACCACCACCTTGAACAAATGGATGAGATTCAAAACCATATCTAGAATTTGTAACAGATTCATAACCCAAACCACCTAATATGTATGGATTTACTGTATTTCCTTCGTTAAACTCATAAACACCATTTGCTGAAGCTTTTAAAAGAGATGTAGGAACT
This sequence comes from Campylobacterales bacterium, assembly GCA_027055005.1. GTDB lineage: Bacteria > Campylobacterota > Campylobacteria > Campylobacterales > QNZT01 > SZUA-1377. Next base: position 5,670 of record JALUNR010000243.1, on the reverse strand, counting down.
TCACTTTCACTACTCGCTATATCCACATACTCAAAATCAAACCTAGGTTTAATAACATAGTCATTTAGCTGTAAATTTAAACCAAATGTTCCATTTCTCATCTTTACACTTGGTTCATTCTTTATAGATGTTGCTCCAAAAGTCACACCAAGTTCATATGGCTTTTCACCACCATATAAAAGAGAAACAGCCAATACTGAAAACAAAGCTATTCGTTTCATCTTACTTTCCTTTTCTAAGTTTTTTTTCATACTTTGCAATATATATGAAACTTGTTTAAAAAAAACTTAAATATATTAAATAAATAAAAAATATTTTACTTTACTGTTATATTGGTTAATTTCAAAAACTAATATTACTTTTTAAGTTATTTTTAATATCAGTAATTTTATTAGGAAATTGGCTATTATTAAATGTAATTTGTCTCTTTGCAAGATTAGAAGTATTTATAGTTATAAGTTCTCTCAATCCCTTCAAATCGACTTTTCCATCAAGGTATTTTAAAGTTTCAATCAATCCAATAGCTTTTAGTGGAATATTATTTCTTCCATATTTTTTTTCCAAATAATAAACTTCTTCTATTAAACCATTATTAATCATAAGCTGTGTTCTTAAATCTATTTTTTTTCTTAAAATTTCTCTATTTACTTCAATATTATAAATTCTTATATCTTTTATAATAGGTTTTCTACTATTTTGTAGAAAAAATTCGCTTGGAACTTTATTTTTGCTTAAAAAAATTTCGTACCATTTTTCTATTCTATATCTATCAGTATTGGCTATTTTCTTTGCATATAAATCATCAGTCTCCTTAATAAAGTCATAAGCTAAACTTAAATCTTGAATTCTTTCTTTAACTTTTTTTTTAATTTTATATGTAATATTGATATTTGAAGTTATCCCTTCAATCATAGATTTTAGATAAAAAGAACTCCCTCCAACAATCACTAAATTTTTTTTATTTTCAATACATTTTGATTTTGCCTCTTTATAAATATCAAAAAATCTTACTACATTAAACTTTTCATCAACTCTTATAACATCTATCCCAAAATGTACTATCCCCTCTCTCTCTTCTAAAGTTGGCTTTGCTGAAGCTATATCTACTTCTTTATATATAGAAAGACTATCAAGAGAGAGTATGTAGGCATTATGTTTTATAGCAACTTCAACGGCAAGTGCAGATTTTCCAGAGGCAGTAGGTCCTATGATAGCTATTTCTTTCATTTAAAATACTTTTTTCTAGCTTTTAGTGATATAAAGTCATAATCCTTAACATTAAGATTATTAAACTTGATAGCTGTTAATTCTCCACCATAAACACATCCTGTATCTATACCTATTGCAAACTTTTCAACTTTTGGTTTTTCAAAAGGATGATGCCCAAAAACAACAAAACCCTCTCGCCCATTATAAACTTCACTCCAAAACTTATATCTACCTTCAAAATCATGCCAAGGTATAGGATGAAATTTTTTATCATAAAATCTCAAAAGGGTAAGTTGCTTTTTATCCTCTTTAGAAAGTTTTTTTAACTTTATACCCTGTGGGATACCACCGTGAACTATTGTTATTCCCTTAATTTTAATAAAATATGGCAAAGATTTTAAAAACTTTATCTCACTTTTTTTTATATTTTTTAGTATATGAGCTTCCCAAGGCTTTATATCTTCTAAGATAGTATCGTCTTCTTTATACATAGAAAAGAGTTTTAAAATCTTATCTTCATTATTTCCTCTAACTGATAAAATTTTATTTTTGATGATATATCTTAAAGTTTCCAAATTATAAGGACCTTTGTTAAGAATATCTCCAACAACTATTTCTATATCATTTTTTTTTAATTTTACTTTTTTTCTAAGAGCTTTAAACTCATTAAGACATCCATGAAGATCACCATAAACTACAAGATTCAAATTTCCCCCTTAAATAAACCATTTGATAAACTCCTCTTATTAGAAAAAACAGACTAAAACTAAAAAATAACCCACCAAAGAAATAATAAAAGCATAAAAAAACTAAAAATCCAGCCAAGACACTATTTCTTAAAACTTTTGATTCAGTTAAGCCTACCATAATCCCATCATATATATAACTCATAAATCCAAACAATGGTGCTAAGATAAAATACCATTTATAATCCCTCACCATCTCTATCACATCTTTATCACTTACAAAAAGATATGCTAACTTTTCCAAAAATAAAAAGTAGATTATAGCAAAAATCAAAGCAATTACAAAACCATAAAAAAGACTTAAGTTTATAACTTTTTGCATATTTGTAAAATCTTTTGCTCCAAAAAATTTCCCAACTAAACTTTCACTTGCATTCGCAAATCCATCTATCCCATAAGCACTCCAAGTCAAAAACTGCATAAACACAGTTGCTACTGCCAAAAACAAACTACCATCTTTTGAAGCAAATGAATAAAATATATTTAAAGCAAGAGTTAAAGCTATCGTTCTTATAAAAAGATTTTTATTTATATGAAAAAAGTTAAGTATCTTTGATTTTTGAAAAACTTTGGAATATATTACTTTATAAAATTTATACTTTCTCAAAAACCAAAGCCCAACAATAACTCCAAGATATTGACTAATCAAAGTACCAAGAGCCACTCCACTTATCCCCATATTTTGATGATAAACAAAGATATAACTAAAAAAGGCATTTGAAAGATTTATAGTAAGAGTCATCATAAGAGGAACTAAAGAGTTAGAAACTCCAAAATACCAACCAATCAAAACAAAATTTACAAAAGCTCCAAGTACTGCATAAACTCTTATATCAAAATACTCACTTATAAACTCTCGATATTCGTCCGCATTTAAAAAGTAAATTGCTACCTCTTTTATAGGAGTTTGAAAAGCAAACACAACCAAAGCTAACAAAATTGCCAAACTAAAAGCCCTATACAGTGTATAACTAACCTCTTTTTTATCTCCTGCTCCATAGCTTTGAGCACTCATCCCCGTAGTTCCCATCTTAAGAAAGTTAAAACTACCATATAAAAATATGAATACCATACTCCCAAGTGCAATAGCTCCCAAATGCTTAGCCGACAAATGCCCCATCAAAGCAGTATCGATAGAAGATGAAAGTGGGATAGTTATGTTACTTAGGATATTTGGAATCCCTAATCGAAGGATATTTTTATGCATTATTTATTTGTTGATTTATTATCTCTTTTAGTTTTTCTTTTAAAATATTTTCTTTAGAACTTTTTGAATACATATTAACAAGATAAAGCACTTCATCTTCTACATAATAAGTAATAACCCTAAACCCTCCACTTTTCCCAGTAGGAACAGAGCTATTTGCTACTCTTATCTTATATATATTATCACCTAAGCAAGTACCTATTGTAGGATTTTCATAAAGTTCATTTACAAGAGTAGTTAAATCATTTTTTATTTTTGGAAATCGTTTTTTTAGCCTCTTAACATCTTTTTCAAACTGAGGAATAGTTTTTATCTTATAACTCATCCAAAAACTCTTCTACACTTTTTGCAGACAATTTACCTTTTTTTACTAAATCCAACTCACTCAAAGCATTTTTAAAATTTTCTTCTATCTCTTCATCACTATCATCAAGTTTTATAACTTCTACACCTTCATCTTTAAAATGATCAAGCATCCATAAAACTTTTTGTGCAACTACTTCATCATCAAACTTTACAGCTACTTGCATAGAAAATCCTTTTAACTTATATCTTCCAAGATTGTATCAAAAACCCTCTCTACTCTTCCTTTAAAAAATATACTCCCATCTTTTAAACTCAAAACAAGCTCTTCCCCACTTGTAGGATATACTTTTGTAACCTCTTTTGCATCACCTCTTAGATATGCACTATAAAATGAAGCTGCCATTCCCGTACCACAAGCAAGAGTTTCATCTTCTACTCCTCTCTCATAAGTTCTAACTCTTAAAACATCTCCAGCTACTTTCACAAAATTTACATTTGCATTGCATCGATCTCTCATGCTTCTTGCCAACTCTTTGCTATACTCCTCCAAATCATCGATAAAAGTAACCAGATGAGGAACTCCAGTATCAAAAAAATACCACTCTCTTCCCTCATCACTGAATTTTTCTTTTAACTCTTTTGGATGAGTTAGTTCTACTTCAACACTTTCTCCATCCACTTCACACTTTATCTCTCCAGCCCCACTTAAAAATGAGTGAGTATTTTTAGCCAATCCATTTGTAACTGCATAGTGAGCTGTAGCTCTTGAGCCATTTCCACACATATCAGCTAAACTTCCATCACTGTTGTAAAACTCCCACTCATAATCTAGTTTGTTATGAGGAACTAAAACTATAAGCCCATCAGCGCCAACACCTCTTTGTCTATCACAAAGTTTTTTTGCTAACTTGCTTCTGTCTTTTTTTAAAAATGAGTGAAATATAACAAAGTCATTTCCACTTGCATTATATTTTGAGATGAACATACTTTTTCCTTATATAATCTAAAAACTTTTCCACTTCAACTTGCAAATCTTTTAAACTTCCACTATTGTCTATAACATATTTTGCTTTTTTTCTTTTCTCTTCTATATCCATCTGAATATCTAAGATATTTTTTAAAATCCATTTTTTAGTGTCATCAGCTTCAAAACCTCGCTTTAGTACTCTCTCCCACTGAAGCTCTTTTGGAGCATAAACTACAACAACTTCATCAAGCTCATCATAATTTCCACCCTCAAAATAAAGTGGTATATCCAAAATATAAGGTACGGTTTGCTCTTCACAAAAAGAAGCTTCATCTTTTATAATCTCTTTTATCTTAGGATGCAAAAACTCTTCAAGCTCTTTTCTTTTGTTTTCATTATTAAAAACTATCCTACCAAGAGCCTTTCTATCAAATCCATCTTCACTCATCAAAGTAGCATCAAACATATTTTCAAGCTCTTTTGTATATTTTAACAAAAGTTGGTGAGTGATAGCATCAGCATCTATAATCTTAAATCCATAAAGTCTTAAAAGTGAACAAACAGTACTCTTTCCTGTTCCAATACCACCTGTTATAACTATAGCATGAGAAAGAGATTTCATGAAGCTAATTTTTCGCTATACCTAAAAGTGCTTTATGTACATAAGTTGGCTTTACAAACGAAGCTACATGAATATCACTGCTATAATACTCAAGCCCATCCATCAAATCTGCTCTTTGAAGATTTATATCAGCTGTTGGATGATATTTTTTTGATGCACATATCAAAGTAAAAGTTCCTAACTTACAAGAGTAGTTAAATGGCATAGCTATATAAAAGTTTTTTCCAGCTACTTTCAAAAGCTCTTTATGCTCATCAAGGTTAGCTATATAGCTTCCCCCATCACTTACCATCACTCCATCACTTCTTAAAATCCTAGCAACTTCATCAAAAAACTTCTCACTCTCAACTATCCCATCAACCAAAACTAAGTCAAACTTAGCACTATCTTGAAGATCAATCTCTCCCTCTTTTATAACCACAAGATTTTCTACACATTCATGCTTTTTTATCTGATCACTAAAACCACAACTCTCACTAACCACCAAAATATCTTTTGGCTCTTTATGAGTATTTATCCCTACATTAACCATCATTTCACTATAAACTTTATCTTTTTGCATATTTTTCCCTTATATCTAATAAAGAAAAATTTTACCTAAAATTTATAAAAA
>JALUNR010000242.1:3227-5378 GCA_027055005.1 Campylobacterales bacterium | reverse complement strand
TTAACTCATTTGTAGTTTTTTTTAAACCATCTACCCTATTAGATAAAGAATAAAATATCATACCACCTATCAATAAAGCTATAATTATAACTATAAAAATCCAACTAGCAACCACCTTTACAAACTGGCTAAGAGTATATTGCTTTGAACCATGAATATCACTAAGGGTAATAATAAACTTATTTTTCATAAGCTGATTGTATTATAAAAATAGTAAATAAACAAACAATTATTGAAAATATTTTAATAAAAAACTAAATAATTATTTTAAATCTCCGATATATCCTTTAAGAAAAAACAAAAATGGGAGAAAATAATGACACAAACCTTGTCAAATCCACAAAACGATATTCAAGCAAATATCGACTATATGACAAAATCTCACCTAAGAAATGTTATGCAACTTGCAGTTTTTTATACAGCAAGAAATGATATATATGCTATAAATATTTCAAAAATTCAAAGTTTTTTAATAAAAGATGAATTAGAGATTCTTGAAGCTCCATCTGATAACCCTTATGTTGAAGGATTGATAAATCTAAGAGGTGAAATAATTTATATAGTAAATTTTGATAAATGGCTAGGTTATAATCAATACACAAATGAACATAAGATCATAATAGTTTGTAATTATAACCAAAAAAAAGTAGGAATCTTAGTAAAAGATATCATAAAAATAGAAGAAAAAGCAAGTGATGAACTTAAAATGCCATCATCAAAAGATCCAAAAATCTCCTATGTAACTGATGTAACACTAAATAACAATAAAACTAAAATGTGTATTATATTTGATGCAGAAAGACTTTTATATGATACAAATACAGGAGAAAGTTCACCAAAATCAACTATATATGATATTGACTCTTTTAATATCAATACAAAAATAAAATCAAGGAAAAAAGTTCTAATAGCAGAAGATAGTCAAATAGTAATAAAAAAGCTAAACCAATTTTTTAAAAGAATTGGTCTTAACTATGAAATCTATGAAAATGGTCAACTTCTTATAGACAGACTAGATACTCTCTCTCCAAAAGAAATTGGACTTATAATAACAGATATTGAAATGCCTATAAAAAATGGTTATCAAGTTATAAAATATATAAAAAGTGAATCAGACTATTATGACATACCTGTGTTATCTCTCACAAGTATGACAAATCAGGGAGTAAAAGACAAAATTTTAGAATTAGGTGCTATTGACCTTATAAATAAATCAGATCTTAATAAATTAAACTCATACATAAAAGAGATATTAGAAGGAGAGAAAAAATGAAAAATTCAAAAACGACATCAATCAAAAATACAAGTTTTAAACTAGGAGTTTTTATATTTATATCATTTTTAATTTTGCAGATCTTTGTAGGATATAGAATGTATAGTGCAAATCAACATGCAGCTAAGCATTTCAAAGAACTAGAAACAAAATCAAAAATCAATTCTTTAGAACTTTTGGTAAAAAACTTTTCACAAGAGCCTACTTTAACTACTCTAAAACAGTTAGATACCATTTCAAAAAAATTCTCAAAAAATTTACAAAAAGATATAAAAACTATAAATTATAAATATCAGAATAACATACCATACTCAACAACTTTATCAAATATAATATCCAAAGTTAAAAAATTAAAAAAATCATATGATAACAAAACAAAAAATTTAGATAAGTTAGTTGACTCAAAAACAGATAATATTATCATATTCTCTTTTGTACTTGTAGTAAATATTTTGATAAATCTTCTTTTAACACTATTTACAAACAGGATAGTAACAAATTTAGAGAGTTTAAAAGCAGGTGTTACATCTTTTTTTGATTTTATAAACAGAAAAAGTAAAAATTCAAAAAAAATAATAGCAAAAGGAAATGATGAGTTTAAACTTATAGCTGAAATAATAAACAAAAATGTAACACAAATCAAAGAAGATATCAAAACTGACTCTTATGCAGTTGAAGAAGTAGCAAAAGTATCAACTCTTGTAGCAAGTGGTGATTTTTCACTAAGACTTAAAGCCAATGCCATAAATCCAGAAATTCGTAAACTAAAAACAAATCTAAACGACTTTTTAGACAATATGCAAGACACGGTAAAAGATATAACAAAAGTTGTAAATGAATATCAAAACAATAAATACAATAGTAAAATAGATAAAAAT
>JALUNR010000242.1:0-3127 GCA_027055005.1 Campylobacterales bacterium | reverse complement strand
AGAAATTCGTAAACTAAAAACAAATCTAAACGACTTTTTAGACAATATGCAAGACACGGTAAAAGATATAACAAAAGTTGTAAATGAATATCAAAACAATAAATACAATAGTAAAATAGATAAAAATTTAAGTGGAGAATTAAAAGAGTTAAGTGATGGTATAAACTCACTGGGAAGTGTGCTATCAAATGCAAAAGATAAAATAAATACCACTTTAAAAACAAAATCAAACACGCTAAACTCTTCAGCAAAAGAGTTAAATCAAAGTGTAGAAAAACTAAAAGAATACATACAAAAAAGTACAAATAATTCTAAAGAAGTATCTTCAGAAATGTCTATAATGTCTAAAATGATAGAAGAAACAGTTAAAAGAGCAGAAGAAATGAACTCTTACTCAATCTCCACTGCGAAAAGTGCAAAAGAGGGAGAAAAACTAGCTCAAAAAACACTAGATGCAATGGAAATAATAAATAAATCAACTTCAACAATAGATGAAGCAATAAGTGCCATAGACTCAATAGCTTTCCAAACAAATATATTAAGTTTAAATGCAGCTGTTGAAGCAGCTACTGCTGGAGATGCAGGAAAAGGTTTTGCAGTAGTTGCACAAGAAGTTAGAAACCTTGCTACAAAATCTGCAGAAGCTGCAAAAAGTATAAAAGAGTTGGTAGAAGAAACTAAAAACAAAGCCGATGAAGGTATGGAAATCTCTAAAAATATGAAAGAAAACTTTGCAAAAGTAAATGACCAAATACAAGAATCCTCAACATTGGTTTCAAGTGTTGCACAAGAAGCATCTACGGAGTTAGAAAAAGTAAACTCAGTAGAAAATCTTATAAAAGAAGTTCAAACACTTTTTGCAAAAAATAATGAAATAGCAAATAAAACAGACTTTATTTCTCAAGAGATACTAAAAATATCAAATGAATTATATGAAGAAGTAAAAGAATAAAAGGAAAACTAATGATAGATACAGAAATAGTTGATTTTTTTATGGAAGAAGCTGAAGAGCTTTTTGATGGTATAAACTCTATACTTTTAAAAAATGAAGAAGCTGGAGAAATTTCACATGAAGAAATAGACTCTTTGTTTAGAAATATTCATACTATAAAAGGTGGAGCTGGATCAGTAGGACTAGTAAATGTATCAAAATACACTCACCACTTAGAAACTTTTTTAGATGAAATAAGAGATGGGAATATAGATTTTACTAAAGAAATCATAAACTTTTTTATAGATTCTGTATCTCAAATGCAAGATATACTTGATAAAGAGTATGAACAAAATATAGATGATAATGAAGTCGATGCATTAGTAGAAAAGTTAAAAAAAGAGATAGAAAGTTTTCATACACAAACCAAAGATGAAGAACAAAAAACAAATCTATCAACTTCTTCAGCTGAAATATTAGATATATTTGAAGATATTTTTAAAATATTAAATGAAATAGAAACAAGCCAAAATGTAAATGATATTCCAATAGGAGAACTATTTAGATATGTACATACACTAAAGGGATCTTCTCAATTTTTATATCTTTCATATTTTCCAACATATATGCATGATATTGAAACTATTTTAGATGATGTAAGAGAAAATAAAATACCATACTCAATAGAGTTAAATACATTTATTTTAAACTCTATGTATATCGCACAAGAGATGATTGATTTGGAATTAAATGGTAAATTAGAAAAAGAAAAATTTGATAATGAACTAAACTCCTTAAAAGAAGAAATAAAAGAGTTTGAAAATATAAATAAAGAAGATATAGGATTTGAAATATTTGATGATGAACCAAATCTTGATATGAAAGAGTTTGAGATATTCGATGATGAACCAGTAAGCAAAGAAATACAAAATAATCAAGACATTACTCAAAAACAAAATAAAAAACCTATTGAAAAAAAAGTACAAAAAAAACCAACTGAAAATAAAAATGTTAGTATTAAAAAAGCTGCATCGTCTAGTTCTATCAGAGTAAATCTTGATAAAATAGATAACCTTATGAATCGTGTTGGTGATCTTGTTATTACAAAAAGTATGCTATTTCAATTTGCTGACAATTTAAAATCTCATGATGAGATATACAAAAAAATAGTAGAGAGATTAGATTCACTTGATCGTGATATTAGAGAACTTCAAGAGTCAGTTATGTCAGTTCGTATGGTTCCTATGGAGAGTGTTTATGCAAGACTTCCAAAAATGGTAAGAGATTTATCAAAAAAACTAAATAAAAAAGTTAAATTTGAACACTTTGGTGATAATGTTGAAATAGATAAGATGATGGTAGAAGGGCTTATGGACCCACTAACTCATATCATAAGAAATTCACTTGATCATGGTATAGAAACACCACAAATAAGAAAACAACATGGTAAAAAAGATATAGGAACTTTAACTATTAGTGCTGCCCAAGAGAGTGGAAATATAATAATAAGCATAAAAGATGATGGAGCTGGAATAAATGTTGATAAAGTTGTAGAAAAAGCATTAGAACATAACATAATAACAGAAGAAGAACTAAATAAAATGAGTTTTGATGATAAAGTAATGCTAATTTTTTCAGCTGGTTTATCAACTACCCAAAAAGTTAGTGATGTTTCAGGTAGAGGAGTTGGGATGGATGTTGTAGCAAATAATATTCACTCACTTGGTGGAAAAATACAAATAAAAACAGAACTTGGTAAAAATACTGAGTTAAAAATAATTCTACCTCTTACACTAGCTATACTTGATGGTTTAAATGTTGTAGTAGGAGATAGAAAATTTATACTTCCACTAAGCACCATAGTAGAATCAATAAAACCCAAAAACTATATGATTAAAAATATAGGTAAAGGTAATCGTGAACTTTTAATGCTAAGAAATGAATTTATTCCAATAGTAAAACTCTACTCTTTTTTTGAAGTGGATACTACATGTAAAAATCTTGAAGATGGTATGCTAATCATAGTAAAAAGTTCAAATATGAAAATAGCAATATTTATAGATGACTTCTTAAATCAAGAGCAAATAGTTGTAAAATCATTAGAAAAAAACTATAAAAAGATAAAAGGAATTGGAGCTGCTACTATACGAGGAGATGGAAGTATAGGGCTAATACTTGATATTATGAATATAGTTG
>JALUNR010000241.1 GCA_027055005.1 Campylobacterales bacterium | reverse complement strand
AGTCAGTTGAGTTTCCATTTTGCTCAATCTTTACTATCTCTCCAACACAATCCACATGACCTTGCACAATGTGCCCCTCAACTCTATCACTAAGTCTCATAGCTGGTTCGATATGAACTTTGTCTTTGTAGTTTTCTATCGCTAGTACTGAAGCAGACTCAGGAGAAAGCTCCACTGAAAACTCAGTTGCAGAAGTTTCAACAACTGTAAGACAAGCTCCATTTATAGCAATAGAATCCCCGACTTTTGGATGAAGTTTACTTGAAATGGTAAGTTTCGAAGATACAAAACTATTAACAGTTGCAACCTCTCTTATAAGTCCTGTAAACATAAAAAACCTTTAAACTCATATTTGCATATATTATAGTGGAAAAAGTTTCATTAGGAATAAATCTTTTGCTTTTATAAAAAAATAATTTATATATTTAATAAATATTTTAATGTTTTATATAAATTTATAAATGTGAAAAACAAATTTTATTATTTGCTTTTTTTTGCTTTTTTTAGATATAATAAATATACAATAATTTGAGGATTAAAATTGGATTACAAAGAATTAACAAGACATATAGGAAAAGCAGGTTTAACAATAAGAGAGTTTGCAAAACTTATAAAAGCTAATCCTAATTCAATCACAAATCTTTCGAATAAAAAGAAAAAAATTCCAAAGAATTTAGCAATAATTGCTGTATTACTTGGAGAAATTGTTGATAAACAAATAGATTATAAACCACTATTTGAACAATTAGATTTAGAACCACAAAAGGCTAGAATCGAGAAGAGTTTTGGTAAAAAACTAAAGGATAAGAATGCAACATACAAACAACCCTAAAAATAGTGAAGTCGATGCTTACACTTATATCAAAGAACAACTTGAGCAATTAGAATGGAATATAAAAAATCCTGCACGAAGTCCAGAAGGTGAAGTTTATAAACAAAATGAAGTTTTAGCAAATATAGAATTAAAAAAGTATTTAAAAAGAGATATGCCTGAAGCAGTTGTTGTTTTAAGTTCTATTGAATTTTGGGTTATTGAAGCAAAAAGAGATAAAAAAGATATAGACAAAGCTTTAGATGAAGCAAAAAATCAATATGCTGAAAAAATAAACAAATCTAAAAAAATCAAATGTGTGATTATCTCTGGTGTTGCTGGAAATGATATAGATGGATATATTGTAAGAAATCAATATCTTAAAGATGGTGTATGGAGTGATATATTATTTAATGGAGAACATAAAAACATATTGTTATCTAAATCACAAGCTCTTTTTATTTTACACAATAAAACTTTTAAATGGAGTGATTTGCCTGATATACCAGAAGAAAAATATATAAGTTCAGCAATAGAAATCAATGAAATATTACACAATGCTGGAATAAATAAGAATAAAAGAGCTAGATTTTTAGCTGGATTAGTTTTATCCCTTGCTCAAAATAGTAGTATCAATTTAAGAGAAGAAGATACGACTACATTAGTAGAAAATGTAAATACTTATATAAAAAAGAAACTTCGTGATGTCCAAAAAGAAAACTTTTTTGATTTTATAAAGTTGGAGCTTCCTCCTACAAAAGAAAATCATATAAAATATCGTAGTGCAATTATTGAGACGATTAAAGAATTGTCAACTCTTGATATACAAAATGCTATGTCATCTGGTAAAGATATACTTGGAGAATTTTATGAAAAATTTTTGAAGTATGGTAATGGAGCAAAAGAAATAGGTATTGTTTTAACACCAAGACATTTAACAGAATTTGCTGTTGATGTGATTGGTGTAACAAGTAGTGATTATATTTTTGACCCTACATGTGGAACAGGTGGTTTTCTTGTTGCTGGATTTGATTATATTAAATCATTTTCCAATAAAGGACAAATAGATAATTTTAAAAACAATCATATTTTTGGAATTGAACAAGATGATGAAGTAGTAGCATTAGCATTAGTAAATATGATTTTCAGAGGAGATGGTAGAAATAATATGAAAGAAGGGAACTGCTTTCAGAATAATATTGAACAAACTATTATAGATGGTGAAAAAACAGGTAAGTTTATGAAAAGAAATGGGGAAAACCCCAAAAAACCATTAATTACTAAAGTATTAATGAATCCACCTTTTGCATTAAAAAAAGGGGATGAAAAAGAGAGAGATTTTATAGATTATGCTTTATCACAAATGCAAGATGGTGGAATTTTATTTGCAATTGTTCCTATTTCAGTATTTGTTGAAGGGAAAAGTGGAACAAAATGGAGAGAACAATTACTTGAAAACAATACTCTTTTATCAGTTATAACTTTGCCAGAAGAACTTTTTTATCCAGTTGCTGTTGGAACAGTTGGAGTATTTCTAAAAAAAGGTATTAAACATGATTACGAAAAACAAAATGTATATTTTGCAAGAGCTGTAACAGATGGATATAGAAAGAAAAAAGGTAAAAGAATAAAATCTTCTAAAGAAAGAAATCAACTAGGAGAAATACATGATGAATTAAAATTATTTCTTTTAAATCAAAATATTAAAGTTGAAAATATCCCTGAGTTTAAAAAAGTATGTAAACTTGATAAAACTATTCCAAATCTTGAACTTGTTCCAGAAATATATTTAGATAGTAAAATTCCAACAGAAGATGATATTGAACAGGCTATAGAGCAAATGATAAGAGATAGTGTAAGCTATCTAATAAAACACCACAAAGTAGGATAGAAAATGTTTGCAATTTATAAAAAATTTGATATTGTAAATGCAAAATCATCATCATATTCTTCTTATTCTAAAGGAAATATCCCTTTTATTACTAATGGCCCTGATTTAGAAAGTTCTGTCAAAGGATATATTGAACCTTTGACAGGAGATAGAATTTTTAACAAAAGTTCAATTTCTTTATCTTCGTTTGGAGAAGCGATAATTCCTCCTGTTCCTTTTGTAGCAAGAGGAAATGGAGGTAGTGGGCTTATTGTATTAGTTCCAAAAAATGACATGTCTATTGATGAATTATACTTTTATGCTTCTCAAATCAATATGCAAAAGTGGAGATTTTCTTTTTCTTTTATGGCAATAAAAAAAAGAGTAGAAAGGATAATATTAATAGAATTTAATACATCAAACGAAATGAACATTGATAAAAAAATAAAAAAACTACTTCCTAAAAAAACTAGAACAATTAAAAAAACAGATATTGATATTATAAAATTAGTTAATGTTGTTTATAATAAAAAAACTAAACAAGGTTTATGTGAAGTTAGTAAATCAACATCTGTACCAAAAAATGCTTTAGAGAAAGGGACTACACCATATATCACAACTTCATCTTTAAATAATGGTGTATCTGGCTTCTATGATATAGAACCAAACTTTAAAGCTAAATGTTTAACATTAGCTCTAAATGGAAGTGTAGGAGAAGTATTTTTTCAATTTGAAGATTTTGTAACAAGTGGAGACAATGCTGTTTTAAGATTAAAAGATAAATATAACCCATATCTATTATTTTATATAGCAACAATGATAAGAAACCATAAATGGAGATATAATTATTATAGAAAATTAAATCTTACAAAATTAAATAAAATGCAAATACCACTTCCATATAAAAATAATAGAATTGATTTAGAATATATTGAAAAAACAGTGAAGAATTGTTATGGATACAAAGAAATAGAAAAATTTTTATAAATACACATAATCCCAAGGAGGATAAATATTAAAATTATTTAGTACAATATCAAAAATAAAAAGGTAAGAGCAAAATTTATGAAAACATTCCTAAAAAAATTATCATACATCATTCTAATGCTTTTTATCATAGCTATTATTTCCTTTTTAGCTATTCATACAGCTCCAAATAGCTTTTTTGCAAGTGGAGAGTTAAATCCTAACATAACTAAAGAATCTATCGAACATTTAAAGAAAGTTTATGGTTTGGATAAAAGTTTGTTTGATCAGTTTATATCTTGGATTTGGGCTTTGTTGCACCTTGATTTTGGTATCTCTTTTGCAAGTGGTAAGGCTGTAAAAGATGAAATTTTATCTCGTATTGGTATTACACTTTTGATGAATATTATCTCTATGATTATAGTTTTTATGATATCTATTTACTTTGGGATAAAATCAGCCTTGAAGCAAGATGGAGTTTTAGATAGAAGTTTAAAGCAGTTTTCACTATTTTCTTTTGCTATGCCATCTTTTTATCTTGCTCTTTTACTTATCGCTGTATTTGCAGTAAAGCTAGAGTGGCTTCCTATTTCTGGTCTTCATTCTCTAGAGGTAAAAAGTGGAATAAAATACTATCTTGATGAGTCAAAACATCTGATTTTACCTATATTTGTGATGGTATTTGGTGGAATTGGAAGTTTGATGATGTATGTTAGAAGTTTAACTATGGATATATTAAAAAGTGATTATATATTTTTTGCAAAAGCTAGGGGGATAGGTGAAAAAGTGCTACTTAAAAAATATATCCTACCAAATCTTTACCCACCACTTATTACTATACTTGGATTATCTCTGCCAGGACTTATTGGTGGTAGTGTGATTTTAGAGAGTATTTTTTCTATAAATGGTATGGGACTTTTGTTTTTCCAAAGTGCTATGGCTAGGGATTATCCTGTTATTATGGGGATACTCATAATCTCAGCATTTTTAACACTTTTGGGGAATGTGATAGCTGATTTAATTTTACTTAAAGTCAATCCGTTTTTTAAAAATAGCTAATGAAAAAAATCTGTCCACTTTGTAATTCAACCAACACTTATCTCTATCACTTTGCAGAGGATAGAGAGTATCATCACTGCAAAGTTTGTGATTTGGTATTTGTTCCCAAAGAGTTTTTTGTTTCAGTTATTGATGAAAAAGCAAAGTATGATAACCATAAAAACACTCCTACTAATAAAGGATATTGTGATTTTTTAAACAGACTATTGATTCCTTTGCAAAAATATTTGGACTCCGATGCAAAGGGACTTGACTTTGGTTCAGGTCCTGGACCTACTCTCTCAGTCTTGATGAATCAAAGAGGATTTAAGATGGATATATATGATATCTTTTACCATGACAAAAAAGAAGTTTTTGAAAATAAGTATGATTTTATCACTACAACTGAAGTTATAGAGCATCTACATAATCCGCTAAATGAGATAAAAAAACTTTGGAGTTGCCTAAAAGATGGTGGAGTTTTAGGTATCATGACAGCTTTTAGACCTGATGAGTTTAAGGGGTGGTACTACAAAAGAGATTTAACTCATATTATATTTTTTACCCCTACTACTTTTGAGTGGTTGGCAAACTTTTTAGAAGCTACTTTCGAGATACCCGATAGTGGGGTAGTGATACTAAAAAAGCTAAAATCGCCACAAAACTAGAAAACAAAAAGATATACTTTCCATAAATATATCC
>JALUNR010000240.1 GCA_027055005.1 Campylobacterales bacterium | reverse complement strand
AGATATAATTTATCCGAAAATGACTTTATACAGAATACAGATATTTTGAAATTAAAAGGTATATCAAATGAATAATGGGAAATTAATATTCAGCAAAACAGACAGTCAAAGTGGATTAACAAATGCTTCGATATCCGTATCTAATGATAAAGATTCATCTGTTGTTATTCGGGAATTATTGCAGAATTCATTTGACTCAGCAATTGATGATGCCAAGAGAGAACAAGCAGAAGTAAAATTTATTATAGATATGATTCAAAAGTCAGATATTCCTGGAATTATAGAGTATGAGAATACTATTAACGCCATAGAAAAAGAGAGATTATCAGAGCAAGAAAAGGATATATTATCAGCTATTAAAGAGGAGTTGTCTCAAGAGTCTATATCTATAATGTATGTTGTTGATAACGGAATAGGGTTTAACCAAGAGACCCTTGTTGGTATTTTAAGTGATGGTATTAGTGTAAAAAGTGATCCAGTTAATTCTGGTGGTTCATATGGAAATGGACATTTTTCTGCATTTAATATATCCAATTTAAGATATGTTCTTTATGGTGGTAAATCTAGTGATGGAGAAACTATATGCTCAGGACAAGCTCTTTTAAGAACGCATAGAGATAATGGAACACTGAGAAACGGAGCAGGTTTTTTAAGAATAAAAGATGAACCTATTATTGAAGAGAATGATATCTTTTTGAAAGGAGAAGTAATACCTGGAATTATCTCTAGTGAATTAGATAAAATTCGAGATTCTGGAGCTATAGTAGCTATAGTTGGATTTAACTTTTTTGGTAAAGATAATATTGATAGAGAGTCTATAATAAACCTTATGTCTAGCTCAGTAGCTAGAAACTTCTTTGTAGCAATCTCTCAGGGGCTTTTAAAGGTTGATATTATTTGGGATGATAAATCAATTTTCATAAATCAAGAAAACCTAGAAAAGATATTTTTTGATACAAAGCAAGAGAAGAGTGAACCACAATTTCAAGTAGCAGAAAGATTTTATAATTTGCTTTATAAAGGACATCATCAAGTAATTGAAACTAAAGAAGGTGAAGTTACTGTATATTATTTAGAATCGGATTCTAGCACTAAATTGGCTCTTTGTAGAAATGGTATGTGGATTAATGATTCTATTCCTTCACCATTAAATAGAGGTTCATTTAGTAGCAATAAGCCTTTTAGTGCTTTAATTTTGCCAAATAGAGACACTCATTTATCACAATTGATAAAAGGTGCAGAGGGGAATTTGCATAGAGATTTACGCTTGAATCGATTTCCAAATAATAAAATAGGTAAAGAAAAGAGAAAACGCCTTCAAGAAGCACTACAAGATATAAAAGATTTTCTAAGCAATATAATTGTAAAGAATGATAGTGAATCTTTTGATGTATCAATTCCTGAGTTATCTATTAATATGATAGGTGATGCTAGAGTGAAAAGAAGAAGTGAAAGAAAATCTAATAAATTAAAAAAGACAAAGGTTCCAAAAAGAGCTATTGATAGTATAGAGGGTAAAGCAGAAGATGGCAAAGGAAAAAAGGATAAAAGTAAAGATAAACGAAGAATTGGTAATCCTTTTGATGGTGTTGGCAAAATAGGGAAAAGACATGACCCTCAGAAAAAGGAAGCATACATTCGATTTGTAGTTGATAAAAGGGCGACCAATCTATTGCTCTCGTTACGGTTGGACGATGGAACAGACCCAACTTGTGATACCTATACTATGTCTGATAGGCTTCTTATTAAGAATGCAGTTTGTAATGGCAAAAAGTGCCAAATTATTGATAATGATACTATAGATATTGGTAAAGTAGATAGGGGAGAAGCTTTAGATTTGAAAATAGATTATGAGACAAATATTAAAGGGAATTACTCTGTAGATTACGAATTTTCAAATAGTGCATTAAAAAAGGATAGCAAATGAGTTCACTAACAAATTCATACTCATTTCCTGTTTTGGAAAATGACAGGTATGATTATGTGGATGAGTCGAATTATTGTGTTTCACAATTAGATGCTGAGAAAAAAGATTATATTGTATTAGAGCATAAGCTTACAGGAGACAATTTAATCACCCAATTAGTTGAAGCTGATGAAGCAAAATTCTTTACTACGGTTGTATTAAAATCAGCTATGTATAGAGAAACATTGGATGAAGTAGAGAAAATTAATAGTAACCCACTACATGTAAAACAGAGAATTACTTTACAGACTACATTTGAAACACAAAGCTTCTTTTGTGGAGTGGTCTATACTGGTGAAGATAGAGAGATTACTTTAGATGCTGGTAGTATGGGCTTAGATGATTTTTGGGATGGAGTTACAATTAAATTATTAAAAGGTTCGATTATTGCTAGAGATGGTTGGAGAGAGTTGGAAAGTACCGCTAGTGATTTATTAACTATACAAAAAGCAAAAGAAGAAGAGAATATTTACAGTTTTGATGTAACACTTTCTTCGGAAGAAGGTGGAAGATTTATTGCCAAAATGGAACCAAAATTATTTGATGCTTTACAAAGAGCCTCTGACAGTAATGCCCATAGAAGAAGTATTGTAACACACATTCTATGTGTTGGATTTATGCAACTAGAAAAAGAATTTAGAAGTGGAGATTTTGAAAGCTACACAAATTTCAAGGGTATAAAACATGAGTTGGAGAGAAAAGGATTCAAAACTTGGGAAGATGGAGATGAGTTTGACCCAAATAGGGTTGCATGTTACTTTCTCCCTCATATCCTCCCAGTAGGAGAAGAAGATGAATGATGCTTTAAGAAAATTAAAAAAAATAACAAAGAATGAAGAAGAGTCAATCAAACTTTTAAATGCTGCCTTATCAAAAGAAGCATTTTTAGGATATTTAGGTGAATATTTTGATTCTGATGAACTTAAGTCAGTAATAGATTTTTCTGGTTTTAAAGAGAAATTGAATGAAGATGAATTTCAGCAATTACATCCAAAGTATCACTATCCAATTCTTTGGGATACTTTAGAAAGACAGGGCTTTAGTCCAATAGATGCTACAAAACCTATTAAGTGGCTATCTGTTAATTATCAGCTTATAGAAAATGAGTTGATAGAACCATACTTTTTAGCTTATTTGGAAAATAGTAAAAATGGTAGGAGTAATATTATTGAAGCTTTAAGGTTAGCTAAAGATGGAGATAATAAGAAATTGTTTGATGTTTGTAGAGCGATACTAAGACATATGTT
Source organism: Campylobacterales bacterium (assembly GCA_027055005.1). Classification (GTDB taxonomy): domain Bacteria; phylum Campylobacterota; class Campylobacteria; order Campylobacterales; family QNZT01; genus SZUA-1377. Next base: position 2,188 of record JALUNR010000240.1, on the reverse strand, counting down.
TGGTCATATTCAGGAAAGAGGACCAAAAGCAGTATATCAGGATATACCATTTTCTATTGCTTGGTGGAGAATACATTTAGCAAAAGAGATACATAGAAAAACTGGAATTTTGGAAGAAGAAATATATAACTATTTTAATAATAATCCCACAAACTATAATGAATTAGTGATGAGAATGAGTGGAAAATTAACAGTAATATCAGATAAAAATATTAGAGACGGTTTCTTTTTATATGTATTTGAAAAATCTATTACAAAAACGAAGGAATTTAGGGAGATAATTTCAAACATAGGCATAGAATCAGCATGGCGTTCGATGGGTAGTTTGAGTCCAAAAGAAAATAAAAAAATTATAGAAAGTTTAGTAGCATGAATAGAATTGAACCATATTATGTAGAAGAATACCATAAACGACTACCACATATTGTAAAATTTTCAGGTGGTAGGTCTAGTGGAGCCTTATTGTTTACTTTATTAAAAAAGGGAATACTTAGTGCTGATAGGGGTGATGTTATTATCTTTAACAATACTTCTGCCGAACATCATAAAACATATGAGTTTGTAATTGAGTGTAAAAGAAGATGTGAGAAAGAGTACAATATACCTTTTTTCTTGACAGAGTTTCAAACTTATGAAAGCTCTAAAAATGGTATTTATGATAGATTTCCTACCTATCGTTTAGTTAATGATGAACCTTATTCAAAAGATAATTCCAATGGCTACCATTCAAAAGGTGAAGTTTTTGAAGAGTTAATTTCATGGCAAGGATATCTTCCGAGTGTAGTGAGTGGGAGAACTTGTACAAAAAAAATGAAAATGGATACTACAGTCAATTTTTTAAATGATTGGTTTGCATTTAAAGAGTTTAACATTCCTTTAGCAAGGTTGGGACATTATTGTACAGAAAGTAGAATAGATAAGGAACTATTGTATGATAAACATATAAAAAATGGTGGAAAAGTACCTATAGATATATATTTAGATAAAAAAGAATATTGTCTTCAAAGACCTTTTTTTAGACCGGAACAAGATTTTAGAGATTATACTTCAATTGACATTAAAAATAGTCCGATATTCCTAAAAGATGGCAAAATAGAATATTGCAGTTTTATTGGGTTTAGGGCTGATGAACCTTTAAGATTAGAGAAAATGAAAAAAAGGATTAATGAAGATTATAATAATGAAATTAGAGCTGCATATCTTCGTGAAAAACAAGAACATATCTATGCTCCAATGGTTGAGTATGGTATTACTCAAAAAGACGTAAAAGATTTTTGGGATAGTCAAGAGTGGGATTTGGACTTACCATATGATGGAAGTCTTGGCAATTGTGTTTACTGTTTCATGAAAGGTGCATCTAAGTTGGCTAGTATTGAATCAAATACTGAAGAATTAACTCCAGAAAATATAGAATGGTGGATTAGAATAGAGAGGAAATATCAAAGAGATTTAAAAGCCGAAGAGCGAGATATTACAACATCAGAGCACCCTTTTATCAATTTTTTTGGTGTTGGACGAAACTTATCATACGAAATTATAAAAAATAAAACTGTAGATAAAGAAGAGGACAGTTTACCGTGTAATTGTACTGATTAAAAATATATTAATGTGAACTCTTGTAAGATAAGATTATCTGGCGTTGACTTTCTACTCTTGATTGATTTGAAAAGGAGAGGATTGAAGAATGATTGTGATACTTTTTTATTCTCCACTTATAAAATGAATGCTAAAAATAGCAATTAATACATATGTTCTTTAAGAAGGAAAATATAATATATTCTTAGCTAAGAGTCTATCACGGCTTTTGAGTTAGATCCATCACATTCGCTTAGGATGACAGCTATGGTAAACTTTTAGCTTATTAGCATTGCCATTCAAGATAGCGAGTTTAGTTAAAGTATTCATCGTATTAAATCTATGCCAAACTGCTACTCTAAATTACCGATAATTTATTGTTTCTTAACAATATGAGCCAATTCAATTGGCTAAATGACTCATATTATGATACAATTAGTTAAATTAATTGTATCATATGGTGGTTTGTATGGGTAAAAATATAGCAAAATGGGTTTGGCAGGATGAGAGGTATCCTGAATTTCCTTATAATTTTGAATTGTTAAAAGATGTACTTGCTAAGATTGAATATAATCGTGGTGTGCTTGATGGATTGGTTAAAGTATTTAAACGT
>JALUNR010000239.1 GCA_027055005.1 Campylobacterales bacterium | reverse complement strand
TTTTTTACTTTGCTTCCTACATCAACTAAAACTTTATCCACTTCTCCAGTGGTACTAAAAGCTAGATTTGAGTTTTTTAAAGCCATCACATCAAAAGTTGCATATACCTCATCAGCAAAAACAACTTTTACTAAAACAAATATCAAAAATAAAACTCTTTTCATCTTATAAACTTCCTTATATCTCTTCCACTATAAAAATAATAAGCCCCCAAATCTATCTCTAACTGATTTTTAGCCGTCGCATAGAGTGCTTTTGTAAAAGATAGTTTTGCCAAAGCATCAAAATAACTCTCTATATCACTAAGACCTGCTTCATACTTTTTCTTAGTTAAACTAAAACTACTTTTTGCAGACTTTAAAGCACTTTTAACACTCTGGATATTTTGCATATCTACTTTTAACCTCTTTTTTGCCATTTTAAAATGCATTTTCTTTAACTTTATCTTGTACTTTAACTGCTCTTTTAAAGCCTTTTGTTTAAATAGCAAAGATAACCTCTTTTTTTTAGAACTTTGCCCATCAAAAAGCCTCCAATTTGCACTAAGAGTTATTTTGTTTTGATGATCTATACCTGCTGGATGAAGTGAATCCACCCCGCCATAATCATAGTTTGAGTAAGTATCTTCTAGCATTAAATGGGGTTTATAAACACTACTTATCGCTTTTTTGTTAAATCCAAGAGATTTTATACTCTCCTTTATGGCTTTTATCTCATTATCTTCTCTAAAGTCTATTTGTTTGTTTTCAAAATAAGAGCTATCAAAAGAGGAAATCTTTTTGCCAACTTTTATCTCTAAAATCTTTTTAAGCATCTCTTTTTGATACTCTAACTCTTTTATATCATACCGGTTTGTCTCATAAGCTGACTTTAGTTTGTAAAAATCATCATCTGAAGCTAAATCTGCTTTGATAAACTTTTTAACTCTTTCAAGTTGAGCTTTTAGACTTTTTTGTTTGTCATAAAGTGCTTTTAACTTTGCACCCATATTTTGGATAGTAAAATAATCCTTGACAATATCTAACATCAAAGAGTTTGTAAAATACTTCTTTTGATACTCCAAAGCTTTTTTATCTCTAAAAGCTCCTCTAGCCAATAAACTCTTATATCCTCCATCATAAAGTTCATATGATAGTTTTCCATAACTGCTTTTTATCCTTTTAGGGAAAAATATATTTGCATTATCTACACTTTGATAAACTCCACCCACATCTAAAGTAGGAAATTTTGAAGCTTTGATACTCTCAAACTCTTTTTTCTTTGATTTTACTTCATAAACTTTCGCTTTTATAAGATTGTTTGAGTTTATATCATCTAACAAACTTTTTAAATCTTCACCAAACAAAAACAAAGGTAAAAATATAACTAACCATCTCATTTTTTTATCTCCATGCACTCAAAAACCATATCTATATAGTTTTTTATATATTATCACCACACCAAAAGATGTGATAATAAATAAATTTGGGAATTTTTTTAGAAAGTATTTACAATATCTCTTTTAATGCTATCTCTTCAGCTTCTTTTAGTAACTTAACGGCACCTTGTTCAACCATGATATCTGCTAACTCTTTTCCTATGGATTTATAATCTTTTTTAGAAACATATAATTTTTCTTTTATCATTTTATCTCCATTTGGCATACCTACTATCGCTCTAACTGTTATAGTTTTATCTTTTATTTTTGCATTTACTCCAATAGGTACTTGACAACCTCCTTGCAAAACATCTACAAAATCCCTTTCAATAGTTGTTTCTATCATTGCATCGGAGTCTCTTAAAATAGAAACTATATCCAAAACCTTCTCATCATCAATACACTCTATACCAAGAGCTGCTTGTCCCATCGCTGGTATCATAATAGATTTTTTTATAGGAGTGAAGTATTTTACCTCATTTTCAAATCCAAGTCTTTTTATACCTGCCGTTGCTAAAATAATTGCATCGAACTCTCCATCTTTTAGTTTTCTAAGCCTAGTATTAACATTTCCTCTAAGGTTTTTTATTTTTAAATCTGGTCTATAAGCTAAGATTTGCATTCTTCTTCTTAAACTTGTAGTTCCAACTATTGCACCTTGTGGAAGAGAGTCTATATCTTCATATTTTTGACTCAAAATCGCATCTTTTGGATTTTCTCTTTTAGTTATAGCCCCAAGAACTAAGCCATTAGGAAAAATAGTCGGAACATCTTTTAAACTATGAACAGCTATATGAGCCTCACCAGCGAGCATTGCATCTTCAAGTTCTTTAGTAAAAAGTCCTTTTCCACCTATCTTTGCTAAAGGAGTATCTAGGATTTTATCTCCTTTAGTTTTCATAACTTTTAGCTCTACTTCTAATCCTTCATAACTCTTTTCTAAAACACTCTTGATATGCTCACTTTGCCAAAGAGCTAACTGACTTCCTCTTGTTGCTATAACTAGTTTTTTCATTTACTTTATACCTAAGATTGATTTGTATTTTGTTCTTGAAGCATCTTTTTTACCATCTACATATATAGTAGGAGTACCACTTATCATAAGTGCATCTATATATTTTTTATCCTCTTTTAGTTTTGCTTCTATCTCTGGTTTGTGAATCTCTTCTTTTGTGATATTTGTTCCCATCACTTTATTGAAAGCTCTTATAGTTTTATCTTCATCTTTTTCATCTGTTACAAAGTAATCTTTATTTTCATATGTTTTAAGTTCTACATCTTTTACACCCTTTTGCTTTGCTACTAACATAAGTTTGGACATAGTAGGGGAAGCAAGATGCAATCGCCCAAGTGGTAAATGATAATAATAAACTGCAACTTTACCAGGATGTTCTTTAACAGCTTTTAAAAACTTTGGCATAAAATCTTGACAAAAAGGACAAAGAGGGTCACTGATAGCTACTATTTTATGAGGTTCATTTCCTGTTCCATAAAGCAAATGTTCTTTATTATATATAGATTTGTCAGTTATATCAACTGCTATCTCTCTTTTTAAACTAGAGTGATTATCTATATCTAAAAAGTCTTTTGCTATATACTCACCATTTGTAAATACTTTTTCATGAACCATCATATCACCTTTATTTGGTCCTTTAAGCATATCCAAATCTATATCTACAAAGTAAACTTTCCACCCAGGTATTTGTTTTAAATCTTTATGGTCTTTTACTTTGATAGTTTTTATTTTATATAATCCATTTCTTCCGTTTATAGCACTTTTAAAAAAGTTTTCTATTTTACTATCTATTGATGAAGCACTTAAAATCGCACTACTCAACAAACTTGTCATTAACAACTTCGACATCGATAATTTCATCGTTTTTTTCTCCTCTGTTTTTATTATTGTTTTTATATTTTAAACCAAAAATCTTTTTAGCAAAAAATGTACCCACAGCACCAAACTGTAAAAGCAGACCTAAAATATCACTAAAAAAACCAGGAATTATCAAAAGTATAGCTCCTAAAAATGAAAATATACTAAGCTTTTGGAACTCCTCAATACTTATATCTTTACTAAAAAGCATCATCGCATTGTTCGCCAAAGTGTAGCGAAAATTTGTTAATAAAAATAAACCAATAAATGCCGAAATAACAATCTCTAAAAATGTATTAAATCCTCCAATCTTAGAAGAAATATTTACAGTTATTAAAGTTTCTAGTAAGATGTATAGTAAAAAATAAAACATTTATAGTTCCAAAACCCTTTGCATAACTTCATCAGTTTTTACATCTATCTTTTCTAAAGTAGCTCTTTTTACTATCTGAACCTCTCCATCTTTTAGCTTTTTACCAACTATCACTGCCTTTGGTATCCCAATAAGTTCAAAATCACTCATCTTAAATCCAAATCGCTCACCTCTATCATCAAGAGCTACTCTAACTCCTTTAGCTTTCAAATCCTCATAAAGTTTTTCACCAAAATCTCTTTGATCATCTTTTTTAATATCTGAGATGATAACAACTACCTCAAAAGGAGATGAATTTTTAGTCCAAATGATACCTTTTTCATCGTGAGATTGCTCAACAACTACTGCTACAAGTCGGCTAACTCCAATCCCATAAGTTCCCATAATATATGGAACTCTTTTCCCATTTCTATCTAAAAATGTAGCATCTAAAGCTTTTGAGTATCTATCTCCAAGTTTAAAGATATGTCCAACTTCTATTCCCTTAGTGATACTAAGTTCTCCACCACACGATACACACTTATCTCCTTCTCTTACAGTTACTAAGTCTGCATACTCAAACTCTTTACCTTTTAAAGAGTAACCTTGTAAGTGATAATCTTGTTTATTTGCTCCAGTTATAAGGTTTTCTTCATCTTTTAACTCAATATCAACTACTTTTCTAACTCCCGCAATATCAAGCCCTATAAAACCAGGATTTTCAAGTTCACTTTCATCTGCATCTATAAGCTCGATAGCTCCAACAAAACTACAAGCTTTTGTTTCTTGAAGCTCCTCACTACCTCTAATAAAAAAGATAACAACTTCATCCTTATCCTCATAAATAGCTTTTTTAGCAACTGCTTTTACAAACTGAGTTTTAGGCAAACTAAAAAACTCTGCTAACTCATCTATTGTCTTACTTTCTGGTGTATGAATCTCTTTTAACTCTAATACTTTATGCTGATACTCTTTTTTTACTCTTTTAGCTGCTTCAATATTTGCTCCATACTCACATGAACCACAAACTACTATATCATCTTCTCCATTATCAGCTAGTACCATAAACTCTCTACTTCCACTTCCACCTATCGCACCACTATCAGCTTCAACAACTCTAAAATCAAGCCCAAGTCTATCAAGTATTTTAGAGTAAGTTTTTTGCATCAAATCATACTCACGATCCAAATCCTCATAACTTTCATGAAAGCTATACCCATCTTTCATCAAAAACTCTCTACCTCTCAAAAGGCCATATCTAGGTCTTGCTTCATCACGAAATTTTGTATTTATCTGATAAAGATTTTGAGGAAGTTGCTTATAACTAGTAAGCCTGTTTCTAACCAAATCCACCATAGCCTCTTCATTTGTGGGACTCAAAACAAAATCATTGTTCTTTCTATCTTTAAACCTTAAAAGCTCACTTCCAAACTTAGCACTTCTTCCACTTTCATCCCAAAGACTTAGTGGAGTTACAAAACCAAGCTGAGTTTCCTGACACCCAGCTTTATCTAACTCCTCTTTTACAATAGCTCTTATCCTATCAAGCACTATCTTTCCAAGTGGTAAAAAGTTATATATCCCACTACCTATCTGAGAAACAAACCCTGCTCTTACAAGGTATATATGGCTAGGAAGCACTGCATCTTTTGGTGCTTCTTTTGTTGTTGGCAAAAATGTTTTTGAAAATCTCAATTTTTAATCCTTAAATCTTAAATCATTTGTATATAGTATAGTAAAATTATCTTTTAAATAAAACTTGCTAAAATCAGTTCAAAACAAAAAGGAGAACTTACAATGTGTGCTTCAAGAATGCAAAGACTTTTAACTGCTATAATGCTTGGGATAATTCTATACTTTTTTGCCGAATCAGCGATTGATTTTCAAAATGGAGTAAAAGAGAGTACAAACTTTATGATTGCAACAGGATTACAAACTTTTGTAATAGTTATGATGATACTTTGGGCAGTAACAAACTTTTGTCCATCAACTTGGTTTTTTAAAAAAATACTTCCACCATGTAAGTGGGATAAATAATATGAGTAAATTAAGTTATAAAGATGCAGGCGTTGACATAGATGCAGGAAACAGTTTTATAGAAAATATTAAGCCATTTGTAAAATCAACAATTGACAAAAATGTAATAGGTGGGATAGGTTCATTTGCAGGAGCTTATGAGCTTCCAACTGGATATAAAGAGCCAGTTATGTTAGCTGCTACTGATGGAGTTGGTACAAAGTTAAAACTAGCAATAGATGCTAAAAAGTACGATACAGTTGGTATAGATTTAGTTGCTATGTGTGTAAATGACCTCATCTGCAACTTTGGAACTCCAAGCTTCTTCCTAGACTACTATGCAACAGGAAAATTGACAACTGAAGTAGCAACCCAGGTTGTAAAAGGTATAGCTGAGGGTTGTAAGATAAGTGAATGTGCACTTATAGGTGGAGAAACTGCAGAAATGCCAGGGATGTATAGTGAAGATGACTTTGATTTAGCAGGATTTGCTGTTGGAGTTGCTGAAAAAAATGAGATGGATAGAGTTAGTTTAGTAAAAGAGGGAGATCTTTTAGTAGCACTTCCAAGTTCTGGAGTTCACTCAAATGGTTACTCATTGGTGAGAAAAATCTTTTTTGATAAACTTGGTATGAGCTTAGATGATGACTTTGATGGAAAACCTCTAAAAAATACACTTTTAATTCCAACTAACATATATGTAAAAACTTTCAAAAAACTAAAAGAAAATATAGTAGCTCTTGCCCATATAACAGGTGGTGGAATAGTAGAAAACCTACCTCGTGTACTTCCTTCACACTTAGATGCCAATATACAAAAAAGTTCTATAAAAACTCTTCCTATATTTGACTTTATGAGTGAGCATGTAGAAGAAGATGAAATGTACAGAACTTTTAACATGGGAGTTGGTATGATACTTGTAGTACGACCTGAAAATCTTGATACAGTTTTAGAAAACTCTGATGGATACTTGATAGGTAAAGTTATAAAAGGTAGTCAAAAGGCTATTATCAACTAATATTGTTGCGATATATTTTATCGCAACAAGTCGATTAACTTCACTACTTTTTTTAAAGAAATTTTAAAATATTAAATATAACCTAAAACTTTTTTTCTAACTGTCGATATATGAATATAAAAATATATTTAGCTAGGAAGGTTTGATGAAAAACAATAATATTTGTCAAGGTTTATTACAAAAAAATGAAGATAATATAGGTATTTTTACTATTAATTATAACTATAAAATCACTATGTGGAGCAAAGGTTGTGAAAATATTTTTGGATTCAACTCTTCGATAGAGGGAAAAAGTATATTTGAAACTATTATCCCAGCATATAGTAAAGATGGACTTCAAAATGATTTTGAAGCAAAAAAAGATTTAGATTTTCATCAAATAGAATTTGTACTAAAAGATAATACGACTAAATTTTTTAACACTATTGTCAGATATACAGATGATGAGATAACATTTTTAATATTTTCTAAAAAAGAGCAAACTAACTCTTCAAAACTTTCATCTTTAGTAAATGATAAACTTTCTCATGACATAGTTATAACACTTGATAAAAATGCTTATATAAAAGAGTTCAATGAAGAAGCTACATTTTTGACAGGATATAAAAAAGAAGAAGTATTAGATAGAAATTTTGTGAAACTTTTTATACCAAAATCATATCAAGAAAAAATCCTTTTACAAATCCAATCAACCTTTAAGAAAAAAGAGATAAACATAAGAGATAACTATCCTATTATTTGCAAAGACGAATCAAAAAAGATAGTTTATTGGAAATATAATATCTTAAATCATTCTCATAGAGATTTAAGACTTTTTGTAACTAGCCAAAATCAAACAAAAGAGAGTATTATCACTCAAAAACTAGACTATCTAGCTTCATATGATAACTTAACAGATCTTCCAAATAAAAATCTTTTCTTAAAAGAATTACAAAAATCTATAAACAAAGTTGCAAAATCAAAAGATGTAAATTTACTTCTAACTCTTTTAGATATAAAAAATTTTAAATCAATAAATCATACTTTTGGTATCACAACAGGAGATAAGATTTTACAACTTGTAGCAAAAAGATTAAATAATAAATTAAGAGATTATGATCTTGTTGCTAGAGTTGATGGGGATAGATTTGGCATAATATTTGATGATATACCAAATGATTTATACTCTCTCAAAATCATAGGTAGAATACTAGAACTTTTCAAAACACCTTTTGAGATAGAAAAAAATAAGATAGCTATAGAAGTAAGCATAGGAGCAACAATCTTTCCATCTGATGCAAATACTATTGATAAACTTATTAGTAGTGCAGAGTTTGCTTTACAAAAAGCAAAAAATAAAGCAGGAAATAGTTATAAGTTTTTTATGGCTAGTATGTATGATGATATATCAAAAAAAAGTGAATTAGAAAGAAATATAAAAGATGCACTGAAAAATGATGAATTTTTTATACTATATCAACCACAAGTCGATGCAAATACAAATAAATTAAAAGGTGTCGAAGCATTAGTAAGATGGGATCATCCAAAACTAAAAAATATCCCTCCGCTTGATTTTATACCAGTAGCAGAAGATAGTGGATTGATACTAGATATAGGTAAACTAGTTTTAGAAAAATCAATAAAAGATATCAAACAACTGCATAAAGATGGATGTAATGATTTAACACTATCAGTTAATATTTCAGCTGTTCAACTACTTCAAAGTAATCTCCTAGATACTGTAAAAACTTTGTTAGATAAATATGATTTTAACCCTAAACTTTTACATCTTGAACTAACAGAAAGCCTATTTATGGATAATCTTAAACTATCTTCAAAACTTTTAAAAGAGTTTAGAGAATTAGGAATAAAAATATCTATTGATGATTTTGGTACAGGATACTCATCACTTAGTTATATAAGCCGCCTTCCAATAGACATATTAAAAATTGATAAAAGTTTTGTAACAAATATAGAAAACAAACATAAAAATCCAGTTGTTGATGCTATAATATCTATGGCTCACTCCCTAGAACTTGTTGTAGTAGCTGAAGGAGTAGAGAGAAAAGAGCAAAATGACTACTTAATTCAAAAAGGTTGTGATTTTATACAAGGATATTATTTTAGTACGCCAATTAGTTACAAAAAGTTACACTCCCTCATAACTGATAGATATATCACTCCACATAATTATAAAGATAGTGAATATTTAGGGATTGAGGAAGAGTTAAAAGAACTTTTAAAATAATCTAAACTTATAATAATAATAAATATTATAATATAAGTAACAGAAAATGACACTTTTGTTACTTTTTATTTAGCTTAATTTAACTACAATATAAAAAACTAACATATAGGGGGTCTCATATGAGTGAGAAAATCGAGGGTAGCTCAACTTCTAAAAAGAGCAAAATGAAAGAGTATTTAAAAGGATGGATACCATATAGATATAAAAGATATGTAGTATTTATGCTAGCAACTATAGTAGCTATAAGTTTGCCATTTATAACAATACATGGCGCTCACTTTTTTCTACTAAACTTTGATCATAAACAAATTCATCTTTTCTTTACAAAGTTTGATATGCAAGAGTTGTATGTTATGCCATTTTTACTAATCTTTGGATTTTTAGGTGTATTTTTTATGACTACTTTGGGTGGTAGAGTTTGGTGTGGATGGCTTTGTCCTCAAACTATCTTTAGAGTTATATATAGAGATTTGATACAAACAAAGCTTCTTGGTATCAGAAAAAATATAGCTAATAAACAAAAAGAACCAGAAGGACAAACCGCAAAAAAAACTATAGGGTTTTTTATTTGGATTGTACTAGCAATACTTGCAGCAGTTGATTTTATGTGGTTTTTTGTTCCACCAGAAGATTTTTTCAAATATATTCAACACCCTACTGAGCATCATATTATGATGACTACTATTGCAATAGTAGCTGGATTTTTAATCTATGATATTGTGAGACTAAAAGAGGACTTTTGTATATATGTTTGTCCATATGCTAGAGTTCAATCTGTTATGTATGATGAAGAAACTATCCAAACTATATATGATACCGATAGAGGTGGACATATATATAGTGATGATCAAGAAAGGAAATTAGTAAAAAACTTAAAAGAGTTAAGAGCTGAAGACCCCGATGCAGAATGTACATATTGTGATAGTTGTGTAAGAGTTTGCCCTACACATATAGATATAAAAAGAGGAACTCAGTTAGAGTGTATCAATTGTCTTGAATGTGCTGATGCTTGTACAAAAGTTATGGGTGCTTTAGGTAAACCATCTCTTATTACATGGACAAGTTTAAGTGCCGTAAAAGAACATAGAAAGCCTAAATTTTTAAGATTTAGAACTATCGCTTATGGTATTGCATTAACTGCTGCACTTATAGGTATCTTAGTTATGGGTAGTAAAAAAGAAAATATGCTACTAAATATAAACAGAACTACACAGCTTTATAAAATAAAAGATAATGGAAACAGAGTAAACAATGCTTATATCTTTTTATTCCAAAATACTCAAAGAAAAGATCATAAATACTACTTTGAAGTAGAGGGTCATCCAGATATAAAAATATCAAGACCTAGAAAACCTTTTAGCCTTATGGGGGGTAAAAAAGCTCAAAAAGTTGTTGTTTTATATACAACTAAAGTGTTAGTAAAAGATTATAAAAAAGATACTCCTATACCTATCACTATAAAAGCATATGCAGTAGATGATAAGAAAAATGTAGTTGTTCAAAGACATACAACTTTCGTATATCCTAGATACGATCTTATTCAAAAACACAAACAAAAATAAACAAAGAGGGTTTTCCCCCTCTTTAATCAAATATTAATTTTCTTAAGATACTATCCTTCTTCAAAAAAATTGGAGAAGACCTATGATAAAAAAAATAGATATCAACTCAAACGAATTTTTAGCAGAACTTGAAAAAACAAAAGATTTCACTAAAAAAGTTTGCGAATCAAAAGGATGGGTTTATAATCCTGATACTGAGATAAACGAATCAGTTACTTTTGGATTAGCTAGAAATAAAATAATATATAAAAAAAGATTTTGTCCATGCTTTATGGTAGAAGAAGTTGAAGGCAAATATAAAAGTGTAGAAGATAGAATCTGTCCTTGTAAACCTGCAATAAAAGAAGAGATACCAAACAATGGTATTTGCCACTGTGGTATTTTTTGTACTCCTGAGTTTGCAAAACAAAAAGAAATAGACAACAAAGCTGAAGAAGTATCTCATTCTCATTCAAGAGGATTGACAAAAGAAGAGTGCGAAGAACTTTTAACGCACCCTGACCTAGACTCTGATGAAATAGAAGCTTTACTAGAAGCTAGAGAACTTGGTATGGTTAAATTTTTATTAGTTGATGTAAGAGAGTGGATGGAATGGATGGGGCAAAGAATAAAAGGAACTGATTATCTTATCCCTACAACTAGTTTTTATAATACGTTGAGCAAAATAAAAAATAAAAAAGATGAGAATATCATACTTTATTGTTTTACTGGAAGTAGAAGTGCTTACTGTCAACAAGTCATGCAAAGTATGGGTTATAGTAAAGTTTCAAACTTCACAAGAGGTATCATCTCTTATAGTGGAGAATGTGAAAGCGGAGAGTAAAAATTTACTCTTATAAAAATATAAATTTTTATTGATATACCAATGACTCTACTTCATCGACAGCTATGCTGTTCGATGCTAGTAGTTATTTACTAAACCAATAATTATTGTTAATTGTTGTTAATCTTTTATTTGTTTATGATTAATCCCCCTACTCTATACTTCTTCTTGTGAAGAAATTCATCTTACCTCCTTTAAAGTTTTAAGAGTTCTCTGACTGAGACTCTTAAAATTATAGTTCATTTGAGATGTAGAAAGGGAACTGTATGAAAAAAACAATATTTCTTTTAGTATGGGCTTTAAGTCTTTTTTCAAACGAAATAAATTTTAATATAGCAAGTAAAAATCCAACTCATATTATGCCTACTGATAATACTGAGGTATTATCTTTTCATAATGCAATAAAAAATGCTGTTAAATCAGTGGTAAATATTTCAACCAAAACAACAATAAAGATAACTAAAAATTTTGCAATACCAGATCTACCTTTTCCAAAAGAATTTATGGAACCATTGTTGAAAAGCTTACCTCATTCAAAATCCTTAAAAGCTCTAGGTTCTGGAGTTATTCTCACTAAGGATGGATATATAGTAACAAACTCTCATGTAGTTCATGGTGCTGATGAAATAAAAGTAACCCTCCCTCACAGTAAAAAAGAGTATAAAGCAAAAATAGTAGGAATAGATAGTGATAGTGATCTTGCTGTTATAAAAGTAAATGCTAAAAATCTAATACCAATAAAAATAGCAAACTCAAAAGATTCTCTTGTTGGTGATGTTGTATTTGCTATTGGAAATCCATTTGGAGTTGGTGAAACTGTAACAAGTGGTATCATCTCAGCTTTAAATAAAAATCGAGTAGGACTTAATCAATATGAAAATTTCATACAAACCGATGCATCAATAAATCCAGGAAATAGTGGTGGTGCCTTAGTAGATAGTAGAGGTGCTTTGATAGGAATCAATAGTGCAATCATCTCAAAAAGTGGTGGGAATAACGGAGTAGGTTTAGCAATTCCTGCAAATATGGTCATAAATATAACAAAAAAACTAATAGAAAAAGGAAAAGTTGATAGAGGATATATGGGAATAAGTATAAGTGATGTTACAAAAAACTTATCTTCAATCTACAATCATAAGAGTGGTGCAGTTATAGTCGATATAGAAAAAAACTCACCTGCAAGTAAATACGGTTTAAAAAGGGGTGATTTGATATATGAAATAAATGGACAAGTTATCTCAGATGCACCAAGTTTAAAAAGTGTTATAGGTTCTCTATCTCCTAAAACTTCGATATCTATAAAGTTGGAAAGAAATAAAAAAAATATAATAATAAATGCAGTCTTAGCAAGTAAAGATAATGAATTAAAATGTTCATCAAATCAAAATTTAGATGGTTTAAATCTCTCTAGTTTAACAAATGAATTAAGATATCAATACAGAATTCCAAGAGATGTAAATGGCATACTAATAACAGATATAAAACCACAATCCAAAGCAGAAGAAATAGGACTTCAAGTTGGAGATGTTATAATACAAATAGAAGATAAAAGTGTAAAATGTATAGAAGATATAAAAAACTTATTTTCTCAATATCAAAATCAGCCTAAACGAGTCTATGTAAATAGATATGGTGAAATTTTGATGTTCGTTATAAAATAAAAGAGAGTAATTATGATAAAAGTTTTAATGATAGAAGATGATTTAGAATTAGCAGAAGTTTTAGCAAAATATCTTAAAAAGTTTGATATAGAAGTTGAAGTAGCAGAAGAACCTTATATAGGGCTTTCTATGCTAGAAGTAAATAAATATGAACTTTTAATACTAGATTTAACTTTGCCAGGTCTTGATGGATTAGAGTTAATCCCTAAAATAAGAGAATTTAGTCAAATTCCTATCATAATTTCTTCAGCTAGGGATGATATTTTAGATAAAGTTATGGGATTAGAAAGAGGAGCAGATGATTACTTACCAAAACCATACAATCCTAGAGAACTTGAAGCTAGAATAAAAACTATCCTTAGAAGAAAAGCAAATGAACCAAAATCAGGACAAAAGAAAAAAGAAGAAGTTTTTTCTCTTAATGAAGATGCAATGCAAATAAAATTTAAAGATCATCTTTTAACCCTTACTCCAGCAGAATATGATATTTTATCAATGCTTATAAAAAGTAAAGGTGGAGTAGTTTCAAGAGATAGATTTTTATATGAAAGTGAAAACATAGATGATGATAGTTCTCTAAAAAATATAGATGTTATGGTATCTCGTATAAGAACAAAACTATCAAAGATTGATAATCAAAACTCATATATAAAACCAGCTAGGGGAGTAGGATATCAACTCTTAGTTCCTAACTAAAATGTTTAAAAAAATATCTATAACAACATTTATAAATCTACTATTCGTATTTTCTTTTATTTCTATGATTGTAGCTTTTATATTTTTTTTAGAATGGGATAAAAATAGATTTTCTTTTTTTTTACGACAAAGATATGCTGTAATCTCAAATACATTGCTAACAGAACTTCAATTTTTACCCTCAAGAGATAGATTAGAACAAATATATAAACATTTTTCTCTAAAAAGTGTAAACTCTTCAACTAAAGTTTTAGATATTTTAAAAAAAGGAAAAAGTCTTTATATTCAAGAAACAAGATTAGGAAGAATTAGAATACTAAAATACAAACATAAAAATTTTATATTTATACAAAATATAGGATATAACTTGATGTTAGAAGATTTAATAGCAAATAAAAGGTCTAAAATAGCACTCTTTTTATTTGCACTTATGACAACAATAATGTTTTTATTGTATATAACATTTATAAAAAAACTTATACCTTTAAGTCGTCTAAACTCCCAAATAGAAGAATTTGCAAATGGTGATTTGCATATACAAATAGCAGACTATGGAAAAGATGAAATAGGACAAATAGCAAATAGTTTTAAAAAAGCTATAAATTATATAAATGAACTTATAGAGTCAAAAAATCTTTTTATGAGAAATATGCTTCATGAATTAAAAACACCTATCACTAAGGGAAGAATAATAGCAGAATCAATAGAAGATGTAGAAGATAAAGAAATCCTTATAAGAGCCTTTGAGAGAATGAATGAAATTATTTCAAATTTAGCTCAAATAGAAAAACTAACTCTCAAAACTCAAAAATTAGAACTTAAAGAAATAAATCTTTCTACATTATTAAGTGAAACAAAAAAGCTTTTATTGGTAGATGAAAAAACAGAACATATAAAAGAAGACTATAAAGATATAACACTATCAGTTGATCCAAATCTTTTTAGCATAGTTTTAAAAAATCTTATAGACAATGGTAAAAAATTTTCTCCAGATAAAACTGTTCTTATAACAGCTGATAAACAAAAGATAGAAATAATTTCAAAAGGAGAAAAATTAAAAGAACCACTAAAAAACTACATAGAACCTTTTACTCAAGGAGAAAAAAGACAAAGTGGATTTGGCTTAGGACTTTATATCGTGAAAAAAATTTTAGATTTACATCATTTTGATTTTAGTTACTACTACAAAGATGGAAAAAACTACTTCGTCATAAATTTTTCCCATTGTAAAGTTTCCTATCCAATGCTTTCATAACCTCACTAAGATAAGGAGTCATAGAAAACTTTTTCCCCTCTAAAATCTTTTTTGCTAATTTAAAGTTGTTTGTTTCAACAGCACTATATATAGCATTTATGTGAAAAATATCAGGAACCTTTCTATTCGTATCTAAAATAGCTTGATAAAAATTTATATATCTTATATAATCTTTTGATTTATATAATTTTTTTAAACTATTAATAATATTCTCATCAAAATCATTATTATAAACCTTATTTACAACTTTTTTTAAAACTGTATCATTTGGATTTAAACTATATATTTCTTCTGAAAATTTTACAATCATTTTTTTGTTTTCTTTTTTATAAAAATATGCTAAAAGTAATTCTCTTGATTTTAAATCTTTTGGATGATTTTTTGAGTATGCTAATAAAAAATCTTTATCGTAACTTCCTATCATTTCAGCATTTGAAACTGTAAAAAATACAAATAAAATAAAAAATAAACTCTTCATAATACTCCGATTAAAAATAATTTCATTTCTATATCGGCAATCTATATAAAACTTTAATGCTATAATAAAGTAAATTTCTAATAAAGGATTTTTATATGATAGAAAAAAATATAACCAAGCTCATAGGAAACACACCACTTATAAGACTAAACAAAATCTCTGATAGCCTTGGAGTAGAAATAGTAGCAAAATGCGAGTTTTTAAATCCAACTGGCTCAGTAAAAGATAGAGCAGCATACTTTATGATAAAAACTGCTCTTGAAAGTGGAACTATTAATAAAAATACAACTATCATAGAGCCAACAAGTGGAAACACTGGTATAGCCCTAGCAGCTATCTGTGCAACTCTTGGCATAGATATAATCCTAACTATGCCAGAGTCTATGAGTTTAGAAAGACGGGCTATCCTAAAGGCTTATGGAGCAAAGTTAGAGCTTAGCCCAAAAGAAAAAGGGATGAATGGAAGTATAGAACGAGCCAAAGAACTCCAATCAAAAATTCCAAACTCTATAATCTTACAACAGTTTGAAAACCCAGCAAATGTAGAAGCTCACATACAAACAACTGCACCAGAAATCCTTTCACAAACTGATGGAGAGTTTGATTATTTTGTTGCAGGAGTTGGAACAGGTGGAACATTTACAGGTTGTAGCAAAGTATTTAAAGAAAAATTAGAAAATATAAAAACCATAGCAGTTGAGCCAAAAAACTCCCCAGTTTTAAGTGGAGGAAATCCCTCCCCTCATAAAATCCAAGGCATAGGAGCAGGTTTTATCCCAAAAATAGTAGATACTTCTTTGATAGATGAAGTTATAATCGTAGCAGATGAAGAAGCCTTTGATGAGGCTAGAAAAGTAGCAAAAGAAGAAGGACTTTTAGTTGGAATAAGCTCAGGAGCAAATATCGCTGCATCTATAAAAATAGCTAAAAAATATAAACCAAAAAGAATAGTTACAATCTTGCCAGATACTGGAGAGAGATACTTAAGTAGTGGACTTTTTGACTAAAAGAGTGAAGTAAAACTTCACCCTTTTGTAGCATCTTCACATCTTTTTTTAAAATACTCTTGTCCAACTCCACAAAGTGGGCATTTTGAAGGAGCTTTTTTACCTCTATGCACATGACCACAAACTTCACAAATATACTCTTCATCTGTGTCTGAGTTAAAAAATCCCTCTGCTTCCAAAGCACTCTTTAGTGCCAAATACTCAGCTTCATGCTCAACTTCAACTTTACCGATGGCCCTAAAAAGTCTTGCGATAGAGTCTAATCCTTCCTCTTTTGCTATCTGTGCAAAGTTTGGATACATCTGTTCATGTTCATATTTTTCACCATCTGCTGCATATTGCAAATTCTTTTTAGTAGTATCTAAATCCACTCCATTTATAAGTTTGTTATACTCTTTAAACTCTGTCATAGCATGATATTTTTCATTGTCTGCAGCTTCTTGAAAAAATCTTGATATCCTATGCAAACCTTCACTTTTTGCAACCTCTGCAAAAAATTCATACTTATTTCTTGCTTGTGATTCACCTGCAAATGCTTTCATAAGATTTACTGCTGTTAAATTTTTAGTAACACACTTCATCTCTTCACCACAACAGACCAAAGTTCCACCACCTACATTTTGCACCTCTATCTCATTTCCACACTTTTCACATCTGTATGTTTCATACTGTCTCATTTTAAACTCTCCTTAATTTGTTCTTTAAATTCTGATATATCTTCATATAAACCTTGTAAATCCTCTTCATGCTCTACCTCATCAGCCAAAATCTGACTCACTATATCATAAGTTACGATATCTTTATCTTTTGTAATATCGGTTAGTTTTGAATAAGTTTCAATAGCACACTGCTCACCCTTGATAGAATCCTCCAAAATCGCCAAAACATCAAAGTTTTTTGGTTCTTCATAACCACAATTTGTTTGAGTAAACCAATCTTTTGGATTTAGAAGTGGAGTTCCACCAAGCTGTAGAATCCTTCCTGCAATCATATCTGCATGTCTTAACTCATCGGTGGCATGTTGATTTAACTCTGTGATTATAGAGTCTTTCATGATTCCTTTGATGACTTTAGCTTCAATGTAGTATTGATAATAAGCCAACCACTCATCAGCATAAGCTCTATTTAGAAGATTTACAACCTCATCTATCTCTATACCTTTTATGATAGAGTTTCCAACTCTTGCCATTATAGCCTCCTTTATATTTTCAAAGGAAAATTTTTTTCCTTTAGAAGAATATTAGCAAAAGTAACCTTAAAGGAAAATAATTTTCCTTTAAAAAATATTATTTATAATTCTTTATCTAAATCCTACAAAGACCAAAGTTTATAATCTAAACAACTTACTCCATTATCTTCTCTATCTCTTTTTCAACCTCATCCAAACTATCAACCTCTTTAAAACAAGTTTGAAGTCCACAAATGAGGTACTTTTTCTCATCTTTTAAAGCCTCTTTATATACAAATGGATACTCCACATTTATATCATGAAGGAGTTTTTCTTTTTTAGCTTTTACAAAAAGCATATCATCTTTCATCATCAAAACAACCCTCAAAGCAGATGGATAATAGTAAGGAAGTTCATTTAAAGTTTTTGAGTAGCTATCTATCGTCTTTTTTACTATACTTTGGAGTTTAAAATCCCCCTTTATAGCACTTAATTTTAAAAGATTTTCCAAGTTAGTTGACAGTTCACTTTTATAGTTGTTATCCTCTATATTTGCATAACTTACAAACTCATCATCTGACTCTCTCCAAGCTCCATCTTTATAAAAAAGCTCTACACTCTTATATGTTAGTTTTTCAAAAAGCTCAAGATACTTTTCATCTAAAGTTACTTGATAAGCCTCAAACAAAGCATCACTTAAAAATGCAAAATCTTCCAAAATTGCCTTTTGAGTAGGTTTATGAGGTAGCAAAGTTTGATGATATAAAACTCCATCTTTATACATAAGATTTAAAAGTGAGTCTAAACTTTTTTTAGCCTTATCTTTGTATCCACAATCAAACAAAGCTTTGATATAAAGGGCATTCCAAGCAGTGTTTATCTTTTTATCTATAAATGGATACTCTTTTTTCTCTCTCATCTGTGATAGAAGTTTTTTTATCTTGCTATCTACTTTCTTTTCGTCCATTATGTGAGGATTTGAGTACTCTCCATCAAAGTTGCCATCCTCCTCTATCCCAAAGTGATAAAGTGCTTCTTTAGCTTCAGTTTTACTAACTCCATTTTTTACTAGATACTCCAAAGCTTCATCATAATCATACATAAAAAAGTAACCTTCCTCTTTTTTACCATTTTCATCTTTGCTATCAGCATCACTTGCACTAAAATAAACCCCATCACTTAAAAATCTTCTATCTATCTCTTTTATGCTCTCATCTATAACTTTTTTAAAAAGAGGATTTTTAGTTATTTTATATGCTTTACTATAAGCACTCAAAAGCTCAGCATTTGTATAAAGCATCTTTTCAAAGTGAGGTATCTCCCACTTCTCATCTACACTATACCTAAAAAAACCACCATCTATTTGGTCATAAATCCCACCTTTAGCCATAGCTTTTAGCATCTTTGTAGCCATAGTTAAAGCATCTTTATCTTTTGTTATCTGGTACAAATCCAAAAGCAAAGATATAGAGTTTGCTTGAGGAAACTTTGGAGAGCTAGAAAAACCAAAGTTTTTAAAATCATATATACTTTTAAACCCTTTGATAGCTTTTTGCTCTATCTTT
>JALUNR010000238.1 GCA_027055005.1 Campylobacterales bacterium | reverse complement strand
AAAAAAAGCTCTCTATACGAAATTGTATCCATATTTACTTTATCTCTAAAGCAAGAGAGGTCGATGCAAT
This sequence comes from Campylobacterales bacterium, assembly GCA_027055005.1. Lineage (GTDB taxonomy): Bacteria > Campylobacterota > Campylobacteria > Campylobacterales > QNZT01 > SZUA-1377. The sequence continues at coordinate 5,430 of JALUNR010000238.1, read as the reverse complement.
GATTTTTATAAACTAGCTTTAGATATTTTTCAAAGCTTTCTAGTGAATCATAGTATGATGGATCGGTAATAAAATACCTCTCCATCTAAAATATTATAAACTCTCTTCGTGTAGTAAAACTGCACCTGCAAGATATACATAAGTAAGTATCATAAAGATAAATGCTTGAAGTAGTGCAGAGAAAGTCAAAAGTGCATAAGGAGCAAGAGGAGCTACAACTGGAGCTAACATAAGCATAACTGCCAAGAAAAGATCATCACCTTTTATATTTCCAAAAAGCCTAAATGACAATGATATAATACGTGAGAGATGAGAAACTATCTCTATTGGAAACATCAAAGGAGCTAAAAGTTTCTCAGGTCCCATAAAGTGTGCAAAATAAGCTTTTACACCATTTTTTCTTATACCCTCAAAGTTATAATAAACAAAAACTATTAAAGCTAATGCTAAAGTAACATTTATATCAGCTGTTGGTGACTCAAAACCAGGAATAATACCTATTAAATTTGCAACAAGAACAAAAAGACCAATAGTAGCTATAAGTGGCAAATATTGTCTAGCTAATTTTTCACCTATAACATCTTTACCCATTTCAACTACACCATTTAAATAAACCTCAGCTACATTTTGAGCACCTTTGGGTACTATTTGCATAGAAGAAGTCGCCATTTTTGCAATAGCAAGAACAATAACTGCTGTCAATAAAATATGAGAAACTAGTATAAATCCATGTGACTCATGAATTGCACCAAAAAAAGTAAATACTTCACCCACCTCTAAATCCTTTTAAAATAATTTTTTTCATATTTTAGCTAAAGTTGCTAAATTTTAGATTATACCTTCCTGCCCTATTCTATAAATAGCAAAATCATACTTAACCGGATCATATTCATCAAACTCTTTTAGCTTATTTGTTAGCTCAAGCACTGCCTTTAAATCATAACTTTTCCGTTTAAGTAATCCTAACTTTTGAGAAACTTTAAATGTGTGGGTATCTAAAGGTATAAGCAAATGTTTTTTATCTACTTTTTTCCAAAGTCCCATATCAAGGTTATCACTTCTTACCATCCATCTTAAAAACATATTATATCTTTTATAAGTTGATTTTGATTTATTTGTAGGTGGAGTGCCTACTAAAAAGTTATATCCATGGGAGCGGTATGGATTTACCTCTAGTAAAGTTGTGATTAGAGAGTTTAGTCCATCTATCACTGAGTTTTGCTTTTTGTAACCTTCAAAAAAAAGATTTTCTAAGCTATCAATCTCTTTTAGCCGACTAATAGTTTTAAAAAATTCATCTACATCTTTTGTCTTCTGAAAGCGATAATACTTGTCTTTTTGAACCACATTTGAAAAATCTAAACTATCTAAAAACTTTACTATCTGTTTTGCATTACCATAAGCAAACAGGGCACAAATAAGTGAAATATACTCATCTTTGTATCTTGAAGCTATCATTAAAGGGTCTGGAGAGTCGTAACTAAGTTCTTCTAAAGTATTTCTTTTTGCCACTTCTAAATCTAAAAGTTCTTTCAAAAACTATCCTTTTGATTTGTAAACTTCTGTAAAAAATCACTAATATTTACCAAACAAAAAACTACTAAAAATATCATAAGTCCAGGGAAGAAGCTAACCCAAGGAGCTATATCAACTATACCTTTTCCACCACTTAAAATACTACCCCAACTAATTTGTGGTGGCATAATCCCTATTCCTAAAAAGCTAAGTCCACTCTCTGCTAAAATCGCTCCCCCTACCCCAAAAGTAAAAGAGATAAAAAATATAGGAGCTAGTATAGGAGTAAAATACTTTAAAATAATCTTCAACCTACTTACTTTTGCTAGTTTTAATACTTTTATAAAAGGCTTATTGCTTATCGCAAAACTTTCACTTCTTATCATCCGAGCCATTCCCATCCAACCAGTTATAGAGATGATAAAAACAAGTATCCAAACTGAAGCATTCATATAACTAATAAGAGCTAAAAGTAGAAAGAAGGTAGGAAATGTCAAAAACAAATCTATCATAACAACTGTTGCTTTATCAACTTTGCCTTTAAAAAATCCTGCCATTACTCCTATCATAAGCCCCAAAAGTGAGCTTAATACAGCACTTAAAACTCCGATAGTCAAAGAAACCTTTCCACCCTCCAAAACTCTAGCTAAAACATCACGACCAAGTCTATCTGTTCCAAAAAGATGACTAAATGATGGAGATAAAAGTATATCTGATGGATTTAAAGCATAAGCACTTTGATGATAAAAAAATCCACCAAAAAAACTGAAAAAAAATATAATAAAAAGTAAAACTATACTTATATATGGTACCTTCATATAAGCTCTTTTACAACTTCATAAACTTTTTTAACTGATTCTATCTCAACTCTCTCTTCTATTGAGTGAGGAGAGAAAATATTTGGTCCTATGCTTACGGCTTCTTTAAGATTTGAGTTTTTGAGTATCACTCCACACTCTAACCCTGCATGAATAGCATAAAAATCTGCATTTTTGAAGTGTTTTAAAGATAGTTTTTGAACTCTTTTTGCAAACTCTCCGATAGTTGGTTTCCAAGCTGGATATGGATGCCTAAACTCTACCTCAAAGCCAAATCTTTGTAGATGCACTTTACTCTCTAATTTTAATTTTTCTAACTCAATATCACTCATAGCTCTAGGACTTATCTCTAGTTTTATACTATCATCAAGGGTTTTTATGGTTGCTAGATTTATACTTGTCTCCACTAGATTTAAACTTTTATCATAACTTCTAACTCCACTTGGAAAAGACAGTAAAAGATCCAAAAGTTCATCACTTTTATCTAGGATAGTATCTACACTTTTAATCTCTTTAACTTCTAAAAACTTAGTTGAACTTAGCTTTTTATCTGTGATAACTATGGCTTTTACAGCTTTAGGTATAGCATTTCCAGCTTCTCCACCATTTATAGAGTGGATTTTACACTCATATTTTTTTAAAAAGTAAGCTAATTCTTTTATGGCATTTTTGATATTTTTATCTATATCAACTCCACTATGTCCACCTTTAAAGTTTTTTGTATTTATTTCATAACTATTTTGTTTTTGATATGAAACTAAAGATGACTTTAAAGTAGCAAAAAGATCAACTCCCCCTGCACAACCAAGACAAATACTCCCCTCCTCTTCACTATCGAGATTTAAAAGATAGATTGATTTTATAGGTAAGTTTAGATTTGTAGCTCCGATAAGTCCAACCTCTTCATCATTTGTAAAAAGTAACTCAAGATTATCTTTTTGCTTTATAAGAGATAGCATCATAGCAACCCCTATACCATTATCAGCTCCAAGTGAAGAGTTTTTAGCCCTTATATAACCCCCATCTTCTAGTAATTCAATCTTTGTCGTATATCCTACACAAACCATATCATAGTGAGATTGTAAGCAAATAGTAGGATTTCCCTTTTTGGCTAGGATATTTCCTGCTTTATCTTCTAGGACTTTTGCCCCAGCATTTTCACACTCTAGTTTTAAAAACTCTTTTAATCTCTCAGTTTTAAAACTACAATGAGGAATCGCCGTTATCTTTTTAAAAATTTCTAAGAGTTCTTTCATGATAAACCTTATGATGTATTAAATAGCAATAATAGCATATTTATGATATAATTACCAAAGAATAAACAAGGAACTTTAATGGCTAGTAACTTTGAAAATTCATTTGCTATTATTCAAAACGATATGATGGTAGATGGACTTTTTAGTAGCGATACTACAACAGACTTTATATCTCAAATAAGCTCTATAAATACCGAGTGGCAGAAAGCTTTGGTTGATAACTATAACATTCAAGGTGATCAATATATGCTAAAAGGTGATATAAAAAATGCCCAAAAAATGTATCAAAGCTCACTAAACATCCTAAGAAGTATGGCAAATAGTAACACTGACCCAAAATTACAAATGGATTTGACTGATAGCTATGACAAAATGGGAGATAATTATCTACAAAGTGGAGATATAGAAAAAGCAAAAGAGATGTACAAAAATGCACTAAAAATTCGTATAATGTACTCATATTTAGATCAAAATGATAGTGAATGGCAAAAGGGACTTAGTATCAGTTACGGTAAACTTGGAGATTTGTATCTAAGCAATGGAAAACTTTCAGATGCAAAGGAAATGTTTGCTAAAGCAATAACAGCAGTCCAAAAACTTATAATTTCACAACCATCTGATATAGAACTACAAGAAACATTATCTATGGATTATGAAAAATTGGGTGATATTTTCCTTGAAGAGGGTGATAACAAAAATGCAAAAGAGATGTACAAAAGTTCCCTAAAAATCAACCAAAAACTTCACTCTTACAATAAACTAGATGCCGAGTTAGAAAGAAATCTATGGATAAGCAACTTTAAAATCTTTACTACTGATTATGATTATAGCTACCTAGAAAAAGCTGTAGATATTATGAAAGATATGCAAAAAAAAGGTATTTTATCTTTAGTAGATCAGGAATATTTGAAACAGTTTAGTTCTTTGTTGTAAAAAAAGTTGATATTTATGCAAAATAACAAACAAAACAGACTCCAAAGATTATCTTACATCTTTTCTAAGTTATCAAGTGGTGAGAGATTATCAACTCAAAAATTAGCTAAAGAGGTTGAAACAACTATTAGAATAATTCAGCTTGATTTTACAGATTATATTTTGCCATTTTTTGATGATGATACTGTTTATTATGATTATAGTATAAAATGTTATCTAGCTAAAGAAAACTTTTTACAAAAGACTTTTTTGACAAGTGAAGAGTTAGCAACTATAGCTATCATGAAAGCAAAAAGTAAAGATAAGTATAGTTGTGAGGATTTAGCTTATAGAGTGGATTTGTTGTATCAAAAGCTTGAAGATAGTTTAAAAAACAGTATTTATAAAAATCTGTCTTTTGAAAGCTTAGAAAATAACTCAACTGAAATAGTACAAATCAAAAATGCAATCAAATCAAAAAATGAAATATCTTGTACATATAACAATAAACAAAGAAACCTCTATCCTTTAAGCATACTAAACTTAAGTGGTTTTTGGTACTTGATAAACTATGATTTAACCTATCATGAAATAAGAAGATACCATCTAAAAAGTATCAAAAATGTTAAAATACAAGAAACTCGATTTGAATTTGACGAAGATGTAATAAAAAGTTTTGAAAATGCTATAAATGCCTACTTTGAACCACATATCAAACCTTTTGCCGTTGAGCTTTTTTTAGACTCAAAAGTTTCAAAATACTTTTTTAGAAAACCTATAAACAAAACACAAAGAGTTCTAACAACTTATGATGACGGAAGTTGTGATATAGAAGTTTATATAACTGACTTTATGGAGATTATCCCAACTATACAGAGTTTTATGCCTTATGTTATGGTTATAAGTCCTAGTGAGTTGGGAGAGATGGT
>JALUNR010000237.1 GCA_027055005.1 Campylobacterales bacterium | reverse complement strand
TAGCTTCAACAGTTACTTTTGTAATACCATTTACTAGTTTAAATGTTGGATTACCGGCATTATCAAATGACAAATTGGCATCTTTTACACCAAATGTTACAGTTTGACTTGTATTGCTTTCTCTTATTATTTTTATAGATAAGCTACCTGTATAACTTTTTCCATATAGATCAGGTGTTGGCACTATGTTAGGTATCCTTATAGTTGAGTAATCAGCATAATGTACTCCTGCCGGTACTGATAAGCTGAAATTACCATTACCGTCAAAAGATACTGTTTTATTACCTATTGTTACAGTCGATGCACTATAATGTATCTCATTTGACGGTGGTGTATAAGTTCCTCCTCCTGTTCCACCTCCACTTACACTTGAACTACTTCCTGCACTTGAACTACTTCCTGCACTTGAACTACTTCCTGCACTTGAACTACTTCCTGCACTTGAACTGCTTTGTTGATCTTTTTCAGTTTGTATTGCAGTAGCCTGAGCTGCTATAGCACTTGCATCATCCAAAGCTGTATCAGGATCACTTGCTGTAATTACAGTATGAGCTACAGCTTTTATAGCTGAATCAGGATCTATTTGTTTACCATCAACTTTTTCTTTTTCTGCTGTTTGCACTGCTTGTTGTGCTTTTGCAATATCAACTTTTGCTACTTTAGTTGGATCTGCTTTAGCTACTTGTGCTACTACTGCTACTGTTTTTTCAAATGCAGCGATATCGCTAGCTTTTGTAACACTTACACTATCAACTTTAGTCAAAGTAGTTTTTGCCGCTGCAACTTTATCTTGAGCAATTCCCTTAGCCTCTGCAACTTTTGTTACCACTGCATCAAATGTAGTAGCATTATCTTTTTTTGCTACTTCAGCCATATCTGCTATGCTTACACCTAGTGTTTGAGCTACAACAGTAACTTTAGCAACTGCTTTAGCAACTGCTGGATGTTGTACAGGATCTGCAAAAAGTTGATCTTCACTAATTCCTAGAAGTTGTGCAGCTTTTTTAGCATTTCCTACTTTTGCTACAAAGGTTGTTACCGGAGAAAGTACAAGTGACTTTGCATTTGCCGGAGTTATTAAAGTACCTACCGGTAAACCTGTGGTAGTATCATCACCACCTTTGGAAATGATGCTAAACTTTTTATCTGTTGTAGGTATAGTAAATCTTCCTTGAGCATCTGTTTTAGCTGATATGGCTTCATTGTCTTCTGCTATACCATTACCATTTTTATCTACATAGACAGTAGCACCTTTTACATATCCATCTGTAACAGTACCGGTTGTAGTGGATACAGTACCGCCGCCACCGCCACCGCCACAACCAGCTATGGTAAGTGCTAATGTGCCTGCCAATAATGTACTTGCAACTATACTTAAATGTTTCATCTAAACTCCTCTTTAAAATTTTATATGACGCATTATACTACATTTTTATAACAAATGCAATACTAAATATATTTTTTAAACAGTATTTTAATATTTTTTCTTATATTTAATAAATTTTTCCATATAATATATTCTTAAAATAAAAATTGGGAAAGGTTTTGTAAAAGATGAAAAAGATATTATTGTTGGTGATAAGTAGTGTTGTGGTATTGTTTGGGGGTGGTGATATCAGGTATGTTGTAAGTGATATGCATGCGTATGCTATGAAAAAAGGGAATGCTAATTTGCTCATAGAGTATCTAAAAATGAATGATATGTTAGATATTTTTCATCTTAAACAAAAAGAGTTAGGTTCTAGCAGTCATTATGGTGCAATAGGCGACATGAAAGGATATGGCATAGGTGGAGTATATGGTTTGAGTGATAAAACTTTATTGCATTTGAAATACTCAAAGCAAGACATAGGATATGGTGCAGGAACATTGGAAAATGATCATATAAATAGTTATATTCGTTACCAAATTACACATTCTGACTTTGCTATGATCAATGCAACTGCTGTGGATATCGGAATTGTAGTAAATAGAGCGCATGATCTTTCGTATAGTGACAATAGATATCTAGAACCTTTAGCTACTAAATTTTTACATGTAAAAAGTACAAAAATTACAAAGAATGATAAAGGGAAATATAGAATAGATCTAATACACTCCGATGGTACTGATGATTATTTTTTTAATCTAACTCAAAAACCTGCTATATTGCTAAAAGATATGGAAGATAGATCTTTTTTTGTTAGAGCTATTGGGGAAAAAAAGATAACAAATGATCTATATGTAGCACTATTTTTAGCATATAGAAAAACAAGTATAAAAAGTACTATTACTGTCAATGATGAGATATATAAAATAGCAAAATATCTTAACTATAATGCTAGAAAATCTCTAGATAGAGATGAAAGCAGAATCAGTGGAGGATTTAATATATCACTAGATTGGTTAAAAATGGGATGGGAACTTACTTATACATATAGTAGGTATGATAGAGATGAAGGACTTGACTATATCAAAACCAATCATGTTATCGATGCGGTATTGTCAAGAAAAATTACTAAAAATATACTAGCTTACAGTGGAGCAAAGTTTATGTATAGACAATTTAATGGAGAAATTCCATATCTTTACAATAAATACACCCAAACTACATTTGACCATAAGTACGGTTATGTGAAGTTTGGTTTGATATATAGGTTTTAATTTTTAAGGAGAAATAATGAAAAAGATGATATGTGTTTCAGCACTTATAGCTACAGCATTGTTAGCCGGCGAGATGCCTCCAATGCCTCCAATGCCACCAGTACTAGGCAATGGAAAGCAACATAAAGTAAAAAAGCAGACAAAGATGCCAAAAGAGTGTGAACTTTTACCGCCTATGGTTATCTTTTTACCACCGCCTATGGAGGCTCAGCTTGATAGCTGTAAAAATGCACTTTATAAACCGAAAAAGGAGTTTGCTCAAAAACAGTTATCTAAAATATTGAAAAAAAAGGTAACTATAAAGTCTATAACAACTTTAAAAAAGTTTTCAAAGTTATATCGCATTGAGTATAATGGTGGAGTTGTTTTGTGTAATGAAAAGGTGGATGCTTGTATAAGGCAGTAAAAGAGTTAGTAGTTAGTAGTGGGTAGTGTGTAGTTGATGGTGAAAGGGAGTGATGAATGAATAGTAATAAGTGGATAGTTTTGGGGATAGTTTTGGTAGCTGGATTTAGCGGGTATTTTTGGTTTCAAAATGATGATGAGACTGTGCCTACGGCACAGAAAATAGAGCCGATAAAAAAGCAAAAGCAGGTGAAAAAAAAGGATATAGAGATATTATACTTAGATGAGAGTGATAAGCAGTCATCGGCAACCGATGACAGGCAAGTAGATAGCCTCAATTCTCAACCCTCAAATCTAAATTCTAAATCCTCAAATCTAAACTCTCAAACCCCAACCGACAACCGACAACCGTCAACTAACAATCAAAAACCCCCTCTTTTTACTCAAAAAGAAGAAGAGGTACAAAAAATCATCACAGAAAATGGTTTGCAAAAAGTTGTACCTCCAAATCGACAAGAGAGTGCAAAGCCTCAAAGATTTAGTATATATGCTAAAAACTCTTATGATCAGATAGATGAAGAGAAGTATCAAAATTTGCCGCCGATGGTGCCTACTATCATAACGGTTACTACGCCGAAGGGTGAAAAATACTCTGTAGTGGCTGATTCGAAAATAGTGCAAAATAATGATAAAATCTATATCTCTAAAAATGATAGTAACGGCAATCCTCAAACACTTTTGGAAGTTCCGACTCATAAAGATAACGGTTCAAATAGTGAGACTCAAAATGATGAGCAATCAGTTCAAAGTAGTCAAAAGCAAGAAAATATAAAACTTATAACACCGCCGGCGATAGGTCAGTAAAACTTTGGTATAAGTTTTATATTAGTACTTACTTACGATTTCATTATATCTTAACCTATCTTGTGCTATATTTAAATATCATAATATTTAAAGGATTTTGAGATATGCGATTGGTTTTGCTTATTTTGCTATTTTTTAGTTATGCTTTTGCGGTTAAAGATATACTTTTTAAACCCGTAACAAGTAGTAACGACTATGTAACAAGAAGGGTTCTTTTTAAGTCTCAAACTGAGAATTATCCGGAGCTAAAAACTTCTCAAATATCACAAGATGAATACAATAATTTTATCTATAGTGCTCATTTTAGAGTAGTTTTCGGTAAAGATCACAATGAAACCGATAAGGCAAACTCTATCCTTAACATAGCTGAAAATGTTTGGAATAAAGAGGTAGATAGCTTTGGTTTTAAAGCGCCGATAAATAGTGATAAATACTACATAGATATCTATATAGGTAATGCAGAAGCGTACAATAAGGCAGAGAACAGTTATGTGAGTATAGACACTGGCAAATATGCAGGTTTTGCTGAAAGTTATCAAAGTGATAATACCCCATATTTTATAATCAATCCTACTATCAGTACAGATATATTAAAAGTAACAATTGCTCATGAATTTTTTCATACTATTCAATATGCTTACGGTTTTTATGATGTAAATGATGATATTTGGAATAAAAATATATGGTTTTTAGAAGCGAGTGCGGTAATGATGGAGGATGAAGTTTATACTAATGTAAATGACTATATCAATTATCTTCCTGATTATTTTCATCATACTAATAATGCCATAGAAAAATATGATGGGAGTATAGAGTATGGAAAAGTGGTTTTTGCAAAATTTCTAAGAGAGAAGTATGGGATGGATTTTGTCAAATATATACTATCTTCATATTCTCAAGATGAAACTATACTGCAAGATATACAAAAGAGTTTTAAAACTTATGGTACAACTTTTGATACTGCTTTTTCTATCTATGCAACTTGGTTATATGATACTAGCAAATTTAAAGAGGGTTTGCAGTATCCATTTGTTTATTCGTATCATTTTGCAGATGATGTACCTGTGGAATATTATGGTATAGAGTATATAAGTGTGGATGATAAGGATAAGTATCTTTACGGTAGTAATAAACACTACTTTCAAGAAACTTTTGCAGGTGACAAAAAGGTAGTAGATGATATAAATAATGCCGGTCTTATACTTATAAATAAAACTTCAAATGATACACTATACACGAATATGATAGAAGATAATCATTTTAAAAATTTTACTCTAAAAAAAGGGTGGAATCTTTTGGGTAATAGTTTTGGTGCGGATTTATATCTTAAAAACTTGCTGCAAAATGACGAGATAGCTTGGGTATTTGAAGATGGCAGTTATCATAGTTTTTCAAAAAATAGTACTTATGAAAGCAAAATAAAAGAGCTAGGATATGCTACTAACAATCCTACGGTAAAAAAAGGGAAAGGTTTTTGGGTATATACTCCAAAAGATACCAATATCACACTTTCTCCACTATCACTAAGTCAAAAAAATATAGACCAAGGCCAATGGAATCTTATCTCTTTTGACTCTACTTTAAATCCTCAATATTTGGATGATAATTTCTCTATAATTTGGAGCTATGATGATGGTTGGAAATATTATAGCAAAGA
>JALUNR010000236.1 GCA_027055005.1 Campylobacterales bacterium | reverse complement strand
TTTATTTCCCCTTATACAGCAGCTTTTGCAGCTTCGATTGCCTCATTATAATCAGGCTCTTGTGTTATCTCTGGTACAACTTGTTTATAGGTAACTTCCCCATTTTTACCTATAACAAATATAACCCTAGCTAACACACCAGCAAGTGGTCCATCTGCTAGTAAAACACCATAAGCATTTCCAAAATCTTTGTTTCTAAAATCACTACAAACTTTTAAGTTCTCTATCCCAGCAGCTCCACACCATCTAGCAGCTGCAAATGGTAAATCCATAGAAACTGTGATAACCTCAACACCATCAAGTCCAGCAGCCTCTTGGTTAAATCTTCTAGTCTCTGCATCACAAACACCAGTATCTAGTGATGGAACTGCAACTACTAGTTGAACTTTTCCCTCTCCACCTACTTTTTCATCTTGAAGCATAGGATCACAGTTTACTACTGTTACTTCAGGAGCTTTGTCGCCTACATTTACTTCATTTCCAGCCAAGTTACATACTATATCATTTTTAAATGTTACTGTTGCCATTTTTTATCCTTAAAATTTTTTCTTGATTTGTATCAAGATGTGAAAGAAGTATAACAAAACAAGATAAAAGTTATCTTAATTTAAAAAGAAATTTTATATAAATTTTTCTTATTTTTAGTTGTTAATCTTTTATTTACTTAAAAAGACCTTGTATTATTTACTTAGTAAAATTTATTTAAACCTTTTTCATCTAATCTATGTACAATTACATTGTCTATAAAATTTTTAGGAGGACAGAATGAAAAAGTTAAGAGCTTTATTCTTGATGGTTTTAGTGGCACTTGGTGTTAATTTGAGTGCAAGCTGTGATGTTATATCTAGTGTACCTGTATGTCAGGCAAATAAAGTATATGAGTATAGTACAAAACAAGTACCATACAAAGTATGTACAAAAGTTTGTGTACCTGTAAAAAATGCTTGTAATTGTACTGTTAGATATGTAACAAGAACTGAATGTGTTACAAAATTTAGATGTGTTACAGTTAAAACATTTAAAGGATATGAAAATGTAGGTTACTACCATGGACAAAAAGTAGTTAAAATGTGGCCTACAAAATTATGCAGAATTCCTATCAAAATAGTAAATGGTTGCTGTGTAGTTTGTAATATCAGATAGTTTCACTTTTTTAACATTTATATAAGGAGGGTAGAATCTTCTATCCTCCTTCTTTTCCTTTCCTAAAACTTCCTTTTAAATAAAAACAAGTATAATACTTTCATAAATTGTTAAGGACTTTATATTGAGAGTTGATAAGTTTATAAATACTGTAAATATTACTAAACGAAGAACTATAGCAGAAGATATGTGTAAAAGTGGTGTTATATTTATAAATGAAAGACAAGTAAAAGCATCAAAAGATGTAAAAGTTGGAGATCTTATAACTATAAAATATCTTGAATATGAAAAAAAATATCAAGTTTTAAAAATACCAACAACTAAAACTATACCAAAATCAGCAAAAGAAGAGTATATAAAGGAGCTTTTATGATAGATGGTGATGAAGCTTATATTCTGTTTTCTAAACTTTTTGAAAATAAGTTGAGTGAAAATGAAGCAAGAGATTTTTTAGTAGCTTTATATAATGAAGGAGAGAGTCCAGAAGTTATAGCAAGTGGTGCAAAAGTTATGAGAGAACATTCATTGAAATTAGACTTACCTACATATTTACAAGAAAGAGTGATAGATGTAGTAGGGACAGGTGGTGATAAAAGTGGAAGTTTTAATATTTCTTCAACTGTTTCTCTTTTGTTAGCTTCTCTTGGATCTTATGTTGCAAAACATGGAAATAGAGCTATTACAAGTAATTCAGGAGCTGCCGATATGCTTGAAGCTTTAGGTATAAATCTAAATTTATCGCCAGAGGAATCTGTAAAGCTTTTAGAAGATACAGGTTTTACTTTTATGTTTGCACAAAACCATCATCCTGCTATGAAATATATTATGCCTATTAGAAAATCTATTCCTCATAGGACTATATTTAATATTTTAGGACCTTTAACATCTCCTGCGGGAGCTAAAAAGTATCTTTTGGGAGTTTTTAATAAAGATTTTATATCTCCTATTACTGAGGGGTTAAATCTTTTAGAGGCAAAAAGTGCCATAGTAGTTAGTAGTCGTGATGGTATGGATGAAATAAGTATTAGTGATATAACTTATGCTAAAACATTGGATGGTAATGAGTTTATAATAGATCCTGAAGCTTTTGGGTTTAAATTATCACCTATAAATTCTATAAAAGGTGGAAATGCCAAAGAAAATGCTGATATAACTATCAATATACTAGCTTCAAAAGAAAAAGGAGCAAAAAGAGATATAGTTTTACTAAATTCTGCTGCTGCACTTGTTGTTGATCAAAAGGCAAGAGATATGAAAGATGGTATAGATATGGCAAAAGAAGCGATAGATAGTTATGCTGCAATAAAACATCTTAAAAAAATAATAGATACATCAAGAAAGCTTAGCAAATGATATTATCTCTAAATGAGTTAAATTTTTTGACAAATGATATTTTAAAAAAATTGCCAAAAGGGGGAATTGTCCTTTTAAAGGGAGATTTAGCTAGTGGTAAAACTACTTTGGTAAAAGAGTTTGTAAAAGGTATGGGAGAGGTCGATGCAACTTCTCCAACCTTTTTGATACAAAATATTTATGGTGATAAAGTTTTTCATTATGATATATACAATGAAGGAACAAAAAAATTTATAGAGAGTGGACTTTTAGAAGAGTTAGAAAAAAAAGGCTTTCATTTTATAGAATGGGCAGATGATGATTTGGAAAATATTTTAAAATCTTATGGGTTTAATTTTATCAAAATAGAGATAGAACCATTATCTAATGGGAAAAGAGAGTATAATATATGCATAAATTAGTAGCAACACATTTATCAAAAACTATAAAAAAGACAAAAATTATACATGATTTTTCATTAGAAGTTAAAAGTGGTGAAGTGGTAGGACTTTTGGGACCAAATGGAGCTGGAAAGACTACTACATTTTATATGATATGTGGACTTATATCTCCATCTGGAGGAAATGTTATACTTGATGATAAAGATATTACAAATCTTCCACTCCATCAAAGAGCAAAACTAGGTATTGGTTATCTTCCACAAGAGGCTAGTATATTTAAAGAATTAAGTGTAGAAGATAACATCATATTAGCTTTGCAGATGAAATACTCAGATAAAAAAGAGATAAATAAAAAATTAGAATATTTGCTAGAAGTTTTAAATATTGAGCCAATAAGAGATAGATTAGGTATAAGTCTTAGTGGAGGTGAAAGAAGAAGATGCGAGATAGCAAGAAGCTTAGCTATTGAACCAAATTTTCTACTTTTAGATGAACCGTTTGCTGGAGTTGATCCCATAGCAGTATCTGATATTCAAAATATTGTTAAAGATTTAAAAAATCTCAATATTGGTGTTTTGATAACTGATCATAATGTAAGAGAAACCCTTGATATTTGTGATCGTGCTTATGTTATAAAAAGTGGAGAATTACTAGATAGTGGTACTAGTTATGAGATAGCAAGTAGTGTTTTAGTTAGAAAATACTATCTTGGAGAGGACTTTAAAATATGAAGTTAAGAACTACCTCAAATATATCTGCTAAACATAAACTTTCAACTACTATGAGAAGTTGGCTTCATATACTTCAAACCGATTTAGAAGGTTTGAAAGATACTTTAGAAGAAGCAAAAAAAGAAAATCCTTTTATAGAAATCAAATCAGGTAATGAAGTAAAATCTAATCAAAAAAGTAAAAGTTCAAACCAATATCAAAAAAATTCAGTATCAAATACGATAGAAGCTTTAAGTTTATCTAAAAAATCTCTATATGATAGGCTTTATGAACAAATTCAGCCACCACTTTTTCCTACAAAAACTTCAGTGAATATAGCTTTAGAGATTATAAAAAATATAAATAACAATGGTTATCTTGGAACAGATATATCAAAAATAGCAAAAGAACTTAATACCAGTGTTGATGCAGTGGAGAGTGTGAGAAAAAGATTTGCTTATTTAGAACCTAGTGGAGTAGGGGCGATTGATTTATATGAATCATTTTTATTTCAATTAAATGATTTTGATTTAGAATCAAAACTATATTCACTTTGTACTAAAATTATAAAAGATTTTGAAAATTTAGGTGATTATCAGAATGAAGATGGATTTTTAAATGCCATAAAAATCATAAGAAAGTTAAAAAATCCTCCAGCACTTGAGTTTCAAGAAGAAGTTGTACAGATTATACCAGATATATTTATAGAAAACCAAAATGGAGAGATAAAAGTATCTTTAAACAATTCTTACTATCCTGAGATTGTTATAGATACAAATGGATTAGAAGATGAATTTTTATTTGTAAAAAAGAAGCTAAAAGAAGCTAAAAATCTATTAGAAGCACTAGAACTTAGAAAAGAAACTTTAACAAAGATAGCTTTGATGCTTGTCGAGTATCAGTATGATTTTTTTCAAGGAGGGGATATCAAACCTTTAAAGTTAGATGATTTATCTGTGGAATTAGATAGACATCACTCTACTATTTCAAGAGCTATTTCAAATAAGTATCTCTCTTGTAATAGAGGAATATTTTCTCTTAAAAGTTTTTTTTCAACTGCGATTGATGAAGATACTTCAAATAGAGCTATAAAATCATATATAAAAGAGATTATTAAAAATGAAGATAAAAAAAAGCCACTTAGTGATAACAAAATTTTAACTCTTGTCAATAAAAAATTTGGTACAAATATTGGTAGAAGAACAATAACAAAATATAGAATATCTGAAAGTATTGAGAGTTCAAATCAAAGAAAAAAACAATATCAATTAAAGGTTTAATATGGAAGATAAAGAGATAATACAAAGTAGTAAAATATTTTCAAATTTTAAGTTCCAAAAATATAAACATGAGTTTAAAAAACTTGTTGATGAGGGGCAAAATCCAAAAGCTCTTTTTATAGGCTGTTCAGATTCAAGAGTTTTACCAAATCTTATAACAAATACTGGTCCTGGTGATTTGTTTGTAATAAGAAATATTGGGAATTTCGTTCCTAAGTATCAACCAGATAGTGAGTTTCATTCAACTGCTGCTGCTATTGAGTATGCTGTGAGTGTTTTAGAGGTGGAAGATATTATTGTTTGTGGACATTCTCATTGTGGTGCAATAAGTTCTTTATTTAAATCACCTATTACAAATCCAGATTTGGTTCATGTAAAAAAGTGGCTAGAACTTGGAGCAAATCCAAAAAATTTTATAGAAAGTTTTGGTTTAGAAAAAGAAGAAACTATTATAAAAACTGAAAAATACTCAACCCTTTTTCAAATCCAAAATCTTTTAACATATCCTGCAGTACAAGAAAAAGTACAAGAAGGAAAATTATTTTTAAATGCTTGGTACTATGTTTTAGAAGATGGAAAAATATATGCTTATGATTTTAAAAATGAAGAATTTAAACTATTATAAAAGTGTTACTTTAAGTAGCATTAAGTTATAAATATACTTTAAGTATGTTACAATAAGTAACATTAACTCCTATATAAAATTTTCCTTATGTAAAATAATTAGATATATTTTTATAAGGAGAATAAATGGGATTAATACAAGAGTATAAAAAACATACAAAAGAAAGAGCAGAGCTTGGTGTTCCACCACTTGCTCTTACAGCTAAGCAAACAAATAAATTAGTTGAACTTTTAAAACAAGATCCA
Source organism: Campylobacterales bacterium (assembly GCA_027055005.1). GTDB lineage: Bacteria > Campylobacterota > Campylobacteria > Campylobacterales > QNZT01 > SZUA-1377. The sequence goes on along the minus strand of JALUNR010000236.1, from coordinate 13,770 downwards.
ATACAAGAAGAAGAGTATCTGATAAATCTTTTAAAAAATCATATAAATCCAGGTGTTGACGATGCAGCTTATGTAAAAGCAGCTTTTTTAAATGCAATAATTACAGGGGATGCACATTGTAAGGCTATAAATAGAGTTGATGCTATAAAAATACTTGGAACTATGCTAGGTGGATATAATGTAGGTCCACTTATAGAAGCACTTAAGAGTCCTCATGTTGAAGTCGCACAAGCAGCTGCAGATGAGCTTAAAAATACTATTTTAGTTTATGACTCTTTTAACGATGTAAAAGATTTGATGGATGAAGGAAACTCATTTGCTAAAGAGGTAGTAGAGTCTTGGGCAAATGCTGAGTGGTTTACAAACAAGCCTGAACTAGAACATGATATAACTTTAACAGTTTATAAGATTCCTGGTGAGACAAATACTGATGATTTAAGCCCAGCAAGTGAAGCATTTACAAGAAGTGATATACCTCTTCATGCAAACTCTATGTTAGTAGCTAGAATGGACAATCCACTTGAAACTATGGCAAAACTAAAAGAAAAAGGACACCCTTTAGCTTATGTTGGAGATGTTGTAGGAACAGGAAGTAGTAGAAAAAGTGGTATTAACTCAGTTCAGTGGCATATGGGAAGAGAGATCCCAGGTGTTCCAAACAAAAAAACAGGCGGAGTTGTTATAGGAAATATAATCGCTCCAATCTTCTTTAACACAGCAGAAGATAGTGGATGTCTGCCGATAGAAGCTGATGTTGCTAACTTAGAAACTGGAGATGTTATCACTGTTAAGCCATTTGATGGTGTTATCGAAAAAGATGGGAAAGTTGTTAGTGAGTTTAAACTAAAACCAAACACTCTTCCAGATGAGATGAGAGCAGGTGGGAGAATCCCACTTATCATAGGAAAAGGTTTAACTGCAAAAGCAAGAGAAGCTCTAAACCTTGGAGCAAGTGAAACTTTTATGACTCCTGAGCAACCAGAAGGTGACAACAGTGGATATACACTAGCTCAAAAGATGGTAGGAAAGGCTTGTGGCTTAGAGGGTGTAAAACCTGGTATGTATGTAGAGCCGATAGCAACTACTGTTGGAAGTCAAGATACTACTGGACCTATGACAAGAGATGAAATAAAAGAGTTGGCCGCACTAACTTTTGGAGCTGATATGGTTATGCAAAGTTTCTGTCATACAGCTGCTTATCCAAAACCTGCTGACATCGAACTTCAACACACTTTGCCAGACTTTTGGACTAGTAGAAAAGGTGTGATTTTAAGACCAGGTGATGGTGTTATTCACTCTTGGCTAAATAGACTTTGCCTTCCTGATACTGTTGGAACTGGTGGAGACTCTCATACAAGATTTCCTATTGGTATAAGTTTTCCAGCAGGAAGTGGACTTGTTGCTTTTGCAGCAGTTACTGGTATGATGCCTTTAACTATGCCCGAATCAGTTTTAGTTAGATTTAAAGGAGAGATGCAACCTGGAATTACTCTAAGAGATCTTGTAAACTCTATCCCTTATCAAGCTATAAAAGAGGGACTTTTAACAGTAGAGAAAAAAGGTAAGAAAAATATCTTTGCTGGTAGAGTTTTAGAGATAGAAGGGCTTGAGGACTTAAAATGTGAACAAGCATTTGAACTTAGTGATGCAAGTGCAGAGAGAAGTGCAGCTGCTTGTGCAGTTAAGTTAAATAAAGAGCCAATTATAGAGTATTTAGAGTCTAACATAGCTTTGATAGAAGAGATGATAAAAGCTGGATATGAAGATTCTAGAACACTTCAAAGAAGAGCTGACAAGATGAAAGAGTGGTTAAAAAATCCAGAACTTTTAGAAGCTGACAAAGATGCAAAATATGCAGCAGTTATCGAAATAGATTTAAATGAGATAACAGAACCTATCTTAGCTTGTCCAAATGACCCAGATGATGTAGCAACTCTAAGTGAAATCTTAGCTGACTCTAATAGACCAAATGAAAGGATAGATGAAGTTTTTGTTGGAAGTTGTATGACAAATATCGGTTTATTTAGAGCTTTAGGAGAAGTTTTAAGAGGAGAAGGAGTAGTTAAAAGCAAACTTTGGATAGCACCTCCAACAAAAATGGATGAGATAACTTTAAGAGATGAAGGTTACTATGCAGTATATGGAGCAGCTGGAGCTAGAACAGAGATACCTGGATGTTCACTTTGTATGGGGAATCAAGCAAGAGTAGCTGACAATGCTATAACTTTTTCAACTAGTACAAGAAACTTTGATAACAGACTTGGAAAGGGTGCTAAAGTATATCTTGGAAGTGCAGAGGTAGCAGCAGTTACAGCACTTCTAGGAAGACTTCCAACTAAAGAAGAGTATCTTGAAATCGTAAACAAAAAAATCAAACCAGAGATGAAAGATGATGTTTACAGATATTTAAGTTTTAATAAAGTAAACACTAAAAACTTAAGAGAAATGGTTACAGCAGGTATGTTATAAACTTTAAACTATTAAATAGTATAATTCTTCTAGCCCTATTTTAAGGGGTTAGGAGATAATTATGAAAAAAATCTTAAATTTTTTATTTATTTCTTTAATTTCAGTTTTATTAAGTGGAATATTATTGTATTTTTATTTACAAGATTATTTAAAAACAAATATCCATAATTCAAAACTTATATTTATTCCCAAAGGCTCAACTAGATCAGTTTATAATTATCTTAATAAAAAAGGTTTTTGTCTAAATGAATTAGATTATTATCTTTTAAAACGATATGGTTATCCACAAGCTGGGTGGATAGATTTGAAAGAAAAAAATCTTTCACGAAAAATATTTTTTTACCGTATTACACACTCAAAGGCTTTTGGTGTGAAGTTTACTATCATTCCTGGTGAAACTACACAGATAACCTTAAAAAATTTATCTAAAAAATATGACTTAAATGTTACAAAACTACACATTTTTTATAAAAAAATAGCTCCATATCCAGAAGGGGTTATATTTGCTGATACTTATACATTTTATAAAGATATAAAAGAAGAAAAACTTATAAATATTCTTATAAAGAATTCACTTTTAAAGCATAAAAAACTCTCTGTTAAATATTTACATCACTATAATAAAAAAGAGTGGTTTACCAAATATGTAACAATAGCAAGTATAATCACAAAAGAAGCAGCAAGTAAAGTTGAAATGCCAAAAGTATCTTCAGTTATATATAATCGCCTAAAAAAAGGAATGAAACTCCAAATGGATGGGACTTTGAACTATGGTTTAAATTCTCATAAAAAAATTACTGCTAAGCAAATAAAAGATGATAATAGTTCTTTTAATACATATAAAATCAAAGGACTTCCTCCATATCCTATTTGCATAGTTGATGAAAAGTCTATAAAAGCAGCTATTGAACCTGATAAAAACAACTACTTATATTTTGTAAAAAAAGATAAAAAATCACATTATTTTTCTACTACTTATAAAGAGCATTTAAAAAATATTAAAAGATGAATGTGTAAATAAGTAACACTTTTTTTGTCCTATTTTTAAAACTTATATCTTTCATGAAACTTAAAAAAATAAATTGATAAGATGCTGTCTAAATTAAAAATATTTAAGGAGATTTAATGTCTAAAATTTTATGGTCAAAAATTGATGAGGCTCCAGCTTTAGCTACTTACTCATTTTTCCCTATCGTAAAAAAGTTTTTAAAAGATTCAGGTGTTGATGTAGAACAAGTTGATATTTCACTTGCAGGTAGAGTTATCGCTACTTTTAGTGATGTTTTACCAGCTGATAAAAAACAAGATGATGAGTTAGCAAAACTAGGAGAGTTAGTACATACTCCTGAGGCAAATATCATAAAACTACCAAATATCTCAGCTTCTATACCACAACTAAAAGAGTGTATATTGGAGCTTCAATCACAAGGATATGATTTACCAGCTTTCCCAGAAAATCCTCAAACAGAAGAAGAAAAAGCTATAAGAGAAAAATATGCTACTTGTTTAGGAAGTGCAGTTAATCCCGTACTAAGAGAAGGAAACTCAGATAGAAGAGTAGCCCCTGCTGTTAAAAAATTTGCTCAAAATCATCCTCATAGATTAAGAGAGATAGCAAAAGATGCTAAAACTGAGGTTGTGCATATGAATGAAGGTGATTTTTATGGTAATGAACAATCAATCATAAAAGAAGGAGCAGGAAAAGTAACTATTGAGTTAAATGGTAAAGTTGTAAAAGAGATCGATGCACTTGACAAAGAGATACTTGATGCAACATTTATGAGTGCTAAAAGTTTAAGAAAATTTTTAGATAAAACTTTAGTTGATGCAAAAGCAAAAGAACAACTTTGGTCAATTCATTTAAAAGCAACAATGATGAAAGTTAGTGATCCTATAATCTTTGGACATGCTGTAAAATCTTTTCATAATGAAACACTTACAAAGTATGCAAAAGAACTTGAAGAGATAGGTTTTAATCCAAACTTAGGTTTAGGAGATCTTTATAAAAAGTTAGAAAAATTACCAGCTGATAAAAAAGAAGAGATAGAAAAATCTTTGATGGATACATATCCAAAACAACCTCATATAGCTATGGTTGATAGTGACAATGGCATAACAAATCTTCATGCATCAAATGATATCATAATCGATGCTTCTATGCCACCAGTTATAAGAGATGGTGGAAAAATGTGGAACTGGAATGGGGAACTTGAAGAGTGTGTTTGTGTTATCCCTGATAGAAGTTATGCAACTATATATAAAGAGATAGTAAATAATGCAGTCGAAAAAGGACAATTTGATGTAACAACTATGGGTAATGTATCAAATGTAGGTTTGATGGCTCAAAAAGCAGAAGAGTATGGTTCACACCCAACTACTTTTGAAGTTTATGAAGATGGTTTAGTAGAAGTAAAAGATGAAGCTGGACAAGTACTAATGAGTCAAAAAGTAGAAAAAGGTGATATTTGGAGAATGAGTAGAGCAAAAGATATACCTATAAAAGATTGGGTAAGACTTGCAGTTGAAAGAGCTAGACTTAGTGGAAAACCAGCAATCTTTTGGTTAGATGAAAATAGAGCTCACGATGCAAATATAATAAAGAAAGTAAAAGAGTATTTAAAAGATTATGATACTACAAATCTTACTATAGATATAATGGAACCTCAAGCTGCTATGAAATATACTTTAGAGAGAGTAAGAGCAGGGCTTGATACTATCAGTGTAACAGGAAATGCCCTAAGAGATTATCTAACAGATCTTTTCCCGATTTTAGAGCTTGGAACAAGTGCAAAAATGCTTTCAATCGTACCACTTCTTGCAGGTGGAGGACTTTTTGAAACTGGTGCTGGGGGATCAGCTCCAAAACATGTTGAACAATTTTTAAAAGAGGGACATTTAAGATGGGATTCTCTTGGAGAGTTTTTAGCACTAGCAGAATCTCTTAGAATGATATATAACAAAACAAAAGATGAAAAAGTTAAAGCTGTATGTGATGCACTAGACAAAGCAAATGAAGCTTATTTAGATAATAACAAAGCTCCAAGTAGAAAAGCTGGAGAACCTGATAACAAAGCTTCTCACTACTATGTTGCAACTTACTGGGCAGAGGCACTTGGGCAAAATGATGAAAAGTTTGCAAAGGTGGCTAAAGAGTTAAAAGATAATGAAGAGACAATTATAAAAGAACTTTTAGCAATAGAGGGAAAAAGTCAAGATATAGGTGGATATTACCATCCAGATGATGCAAAAGCTGAAGCTGCAATGAGACCTAGTGCAACTTTAAATAAAATAATAGAGAACATATAAATAAATTTTAATGTATATAGCAAGAGAGATGACTTAAAGTCATCCTCTTGAATATACTTCTAAACTCAAAGGAGCAATATGAAAGGTACTAGAGTAGGAATAGTAGGAGCTGGAAATGTGGGTGCAACAGTTGCTTATTCACTAGCTATGAAAGGTGTTTGCCATGAGATAATACTTCGTGATAATAATATGGATAGAGCAAAAGGAATGGCACTTGATATGAGCCAAGCTGCAAATGCTGCAAGATCACACACAGTTGTAAGTGTTGCAAATGATATGAGTGAGTTAACTGATTGTGATGTTGTAGTTATAACTGCAGGAAGTCCTAGAAAACCTGGTATGAGTAGAGATGATTTACTTATGATAAATGCAAATATTATGAAAGAAGTAGTAAATGATATAAAAAAATATTCTCCAAATGCAATCTTAGTTCCAGTTTCAAATCCTCTTGATGCGATGGTTTATACTGCTATAAAAGTAAGTGGTTGGGATAAAAAAAGAGTAGTTGGAATGGCAGGAATACTAGATAGTGCTAGAATGGCTCATTTTATATATGAAAAACTAAAACAAAAAGATCCAAAAGGTGTGGGATATGCTGCTGGACAAATAAGAGCTAGTGTTATAGGCGGGCATGGAGATGATATGGTTCCTCTTCCAAAATATTCAACAATAGCAGGAGTTGCCCTTACTGATCTTTTAACTGATGCTGAGATAGAAGGGATTGTAGAAAAAACAAGACATGGTGGAGCTGAAATAGTAGGATATTTAAAAACAGGATCTGCTTATTATGCACCAGCAAAAGCAACTTCACTTATGGTTGAAGCAATAGTAAAAAACACAAAACAAATCTTTCCATGTGCAGTACAGTTAGGTGATGAATATGGAGAGGAATATAAAAATATAGTAAATGGTGTTCCAGTAGTACTAGGTTCTGGTGGAGCTGAAAGAATAATACCGATAGATTTAAATGAAAAACAAAAAGAACAGTTTGCAAAGAGTATAGATTCTGTTAAAGAGTTGATAGATACTTTAGAAAATAACAAATTTTTTGACTAAGGGGATAATATGAGAGAGTTGAAGTATGAAGATGTAGTAGATGCGATAAAAAAGATGATTATCCATACTGCTTATGTTCTTCCTGATGATGCACTAAAAGCTTTACAAAATGCTTATAAAAGTGAAAAATCTCCAGTTTCAAAAGAAGTTTTAAAACAACTTTTAGAAAATGCAGATATAGCAAAAAGTGAGGATAGACCTCTTTGTCAAGATACAGGGCTAGCTGTATTTTTTGTTCGTGTTGGAGAGGATTTAAAGATAATAGGAGGAACTTTAAAAGCTGCTATCAATGAAGGTACAGCAAAAGGCTATGAAGAAGGATACCTTAGAGCTAGTACTTGTGAACCTTTTTCAAGAGCAAACTTAAAAGATAAGATAGGCTATAACCTACCAGCTATTATTCACTTTGATTTAGTTGAAGGAGATAAGCTTGATATTGAGTATGCAGCAAAAGGTGGAGGAAGTGAGAATGTTAGTCGAGCTAGAGTTTTCCCTCCAGCAGCAGGTATGCAAGGTGTTATAGATTTTGCAAAAGAGTGTATAAGTGATGCAGGTGGAAATCCTTGTCCACCTCTTACTGTTGGTATTGGTATTGGTGGAACATTTGAAAAAGCTGCTATTTCTAGTAAACATGCACTTTTTAGAACTATTGGTACAAAAAATGAAGATCCAGCTATGGATGAGTTGGAAGGAATTATAAAAGATGAGTTAAATAAACTAGGAATTGGCTCAATGGGAATGGGTGGTACTGAGACTGTATTAGCAGTACATATAGAGTCAAATCCATGTCATATAGCTTCACTTCCAGTTTCAATAAATGTTCAATGTCATAGTTCAAGACATTCACATATAGTTTTATAGGAGTAATTATGAGTAAAGTATATAATTTAACAACACCTTTGACGAATGAAGATGTAGAACAGTTAAAATCAGGTGATGTTGTTTATCTAAGTGGTACTCTTTATACAGCAAGAGATGCAGCTCACAAAAGATTAGTTGATTTGCTAGAAGAGGGTAAAGAGTTACCATTTGATTTGCAAGGTAGTGTTATCTACTTTGTAGGACCAACTCCTCCAAAACCAGGAGACCCAATAGGAAGTGCAGGACCAACTACAAGTTATAGGATGGATAGTTACTCTCCTATTCTTATCAAACATGGTCAAAAAGGGATGATAGGAAAAGGAAAAAGAGACCAAGCTGTAAAAGATGCCTGTGTAGAGTATAAAGCAGTTTATTTTGGTGCAACTGGAGGTGCTGGTGCACTTCTTGGAAAACAGATAAAAAGTGCAGAAGTTATTGCATATCCAGAACTTGGACCTGAGGCAGTAAGAAAGATAGAAGTTGAAAATTTTCCAGTAACAGTGATAAATGATACTTATGGAAATGATCTTTATCAACAAGGTAGAGAGCAATACGAATTAAAATAAACAATTAAAAAGGAGGATCTATGAATATACATGAATATCAAGCAAAACAGATATTTGCTAAGTATGGTGTACCAACACCAAAAGGTAAAGTTGCATCTTCAGTAGAAGAAGCAGTTGAAAATGCAAAAGAACTTGGAGGACCAATTTGGGTTGTTAAAGCACAAATTCATGCAGGAGGAAGAGGACTTGGAGGGGGAGTCAAATTAGCTAAAAGTATAGATGAAGTAAAAGAGTTAGCAGACGAGATCTTAGGTATGACTTTAGTTACTCATCAAACAGGACCTGAAGGGAAACTTGTACAAAAAGTTTACATAGAAGATGGAGCTGATATACAAGATGAATTTTATCTAGGTATGGTATTAGATCGAGCTAAAGAGATGCCAGTTATGATGGCTTCTACTGAAGGTGGAATGGAGATAGAAGAAGTTGCATCTAAAACTCCAGAAAAAATTATAAAAGTAGCAATAGACCCTGCTATTGGTTTTCAAGCTTTTCATGCTAGAGATTTAGCATTTGGTCTTGGTCTTCCAAAAGAACAACAAGGAACTTTTTTTAAATTTGCAAAAGCACTGTATGATGTATATATGGACAACGATGCAGAGCTAATAGAAATAAATCCACTTGTTAGAACAGGAAAGGGTGAGTTTATAGCACTTGACGGAAAAATGGGATTTGATGATAATGCTCTTTATAGACATCCAGATATAGAAGCTATGAGAGATGAAAGTGAAGAAGATCCAGATGAAAGAGAAGCTAGTCAATATGGACTTAGCTATGTAGCTTTAGATGGTGAGATAGGATGTATGGTAAATGGAGCTGGACTTGCAATGGGTACTATGGATACTATTAACTATATGGGGGGAACTCCAGCAAACTTCTTGGATGTTGGTGGAACAGCAAATGCTCAAACTGTTGCAAAAGGTTTTGAAATAATACTTAAAAATCCAAATGTAAAAGCAATTTTTGTAAATATATTTGGAGGAATAGTAAGATGTGATCGTATAGCAAATGGTATTTTGGAAGCTACAAAACTTGTAGATGTAAATGTACCAGTTATAGTTAGACTTGATGGTACAAATGCACCAGAAGCTGCCGAAATACTAAAAAATGCAAATATAGATAATGTTATACCAGCAGAGGATTTAGCAGATGGTGCTAAAAAAGCAGTTGCAGCAGCGAAAGGAGAAGCATAATGAGTATATTAGTAAACAAAGATACAAAAGTAATCGTTCAAGGTTTTACTGGTAAAGAGGGTACTTTTCATGCTGAACAATGTTTAGCTTATGGAACCAAAATAGTAGGAGGTGTTACTCCAAACAAAGGTGGACAAACTCATCTTGATAAACCAGTTTTTAATACAGTAAAAGAAGCAGTAGCATCTACTGGAGCTAATGTAAGTATGATATTTGTTCCACCAGCATTTGTTGCAGATGCTGTTATGGAAGCAGCTGATGCAGGGATTGAACTTGCCGTTATCATAACTGAAGGTGCTCCAGTGAAAGATATGGGGTTAGCAAAAGCATATGCTACTAAGCATGGTATGAAAACTATTGGACCAAACTGTCCAGGTATTATCACTGCTGAGGAGTGTAAAATAGGTATTATGCCTGGTCAAATTTTCAAAAAAGGGAATGTTGGACTAATTTCTAAATCAGGAACTCTGACTTATGAGGGAGCAAATCAAGTTGTAAAAGAAGGATATGGTATTACTACTGCAGTTGGTATTGGTGGAGACCCTATTATCGGACTTAGTTATAAACAACTTCTTCCACTTTTTGAGGCTGATCCTGAGACTGAAGCTATTGTTATGATAGGAGAGATTGGTGGAGATTTGGAAATCCAAGCAGCAGCTTTTATCAAAGAAAATATCACTAAACCAGTTGTAGCTTTTATAGCAGGTCAAACCGCTCCGAAAGGAAAAAGAATGGGACATGCTGGTGCAATTGTAAGTGGAAGTGCAGGAACAGCAAAAGAGAAGATGGATGCATTAGAAGCTGCTGGTGTAAAAGTTGTGGTAAGTCCTGCTGATATTGGAAAAGCAGTAGCTGAAGTTTTAAAAAAATAATAAAGGAGAGATAATGGAAAGTATAAAAAAAGCCCCAGAAAATACTCCAGTATGGGTAGATGTAAGTAGATGTAAAGCATGTGATATATGTGTAGATGTATGTCCTGCTGGAGTTTTGGGTATGGTTCCTTCAGATCAAACTATACTAGGCTCAACTATTAGTGTTCAAACACCTGATTCTTGTATAGGTTGTAACGACTGTGAACTTCACTGTCCAGACTTTGCTATATATGTAGCAACAAGAAAAGAGTATAAATTTGCAAAACTAACAAGTGATGCAAAAGAGAGAGCTGAAAAAATAAGAGCAAATAACTATATGGCACTTAGTGCTTAAGGAGAGAAAATGGCAAGAGAGATAGTATCAAGTGGAAACTCATTATGTGCATTAGCTGCATATGATGCTGGATGTGAATTTTTTGGTGGGTATCCTATTACTCCATCAAGTGAGATAGCTCATGATTTGAGTAAACTTCTTCCTAAAAAAGGTAATAAATTTATTCAAATGGAAGATGAGATAGCAGGTATTTCAACAGCTTTGGGTGCTAGTATGAGTGGTAAAAAAGCTATGACAGCGACTTCAGGTCCAGGAATAAGTTTAAAATCAGAACAAATAGGACTAGGATTTATCGCTGAAACTCCAATAGTTATAGCAAATGTTATGAGAGGTGGTCCATCAACTGGTCTTCCTACAAGAGTTTCTCAAGCTGATATTGGTCAAGCAAAATACCCAACTCATGGTGATTATGCTTCTGTAACTTTATGTGCAGGAAGTTTAGAAGAGTGTTATACCCAAACTGTAAGAGCTTTTAATTTAGCTGAAAAATACATGACACCAGTATTTATTCTTTTAGATGAAACAATAGGGCATATGCATGGAAAAGCTGTTATTCCTGATATTGAAGAAGTTGAAGCTTCGATAGTAAATAGAGAGGAATATACTGGTGATCCAGCAGATTATAAACCATATGATGCTGATATGAACAAACCAGCTGTTCTAAACCCTATGTTCAAAGGTTATAGATATCATATAACTGGTCTTCACCACGGACCTACTGGTTTTCCAACAGAAGATAAAGATATATGTGCATATAACATAAAAAGATTAGTTGGTAAGATTCAAGATATAGAAAAGCTTGATGATCAACCAGATTACGAAGAATTTATGCTAGATGATGCTGAAGTTTGTATTATTGCTTATGGAAGTATCTCTAGGGGTGCAAAAGAAGCTGTTATGAAACTAAGAGCTGATGGTATAAAAGCAGGACTATTTAGACCTATCATGCTATGGCCAAGTCCAGCTAAAAAAATAGAAGAAATTGGTAAAAAGTTTGATAAAATTTTTGTAACAGAACTTAATCAAACTGGTCAATATACTGAAGAGATAGAGAGATTAACAGGAAGAAGAGATTTTGCAACTCTAAGAACTGCAAATGGAAGACCTATTCCTCCAATGGATATGGTAGCAAAAGTAAAGGAGATGTTCTAATGGCTTTTAATTATGATAAATATTTAAGAACAGATAAGATGCCAACACTTTGGTGTTGGGGATGTGGAGATGGAGTTATCCTAAAGTCAGTTATCAGAGCTATTGATAAACTTGGATGGGATATGGATGATGTATGTATAGTTTCAGGTATCGGTTGTTCAGGAAGATTTTCTTCATATGTAAACTGTAACACAGTACATACTTCTCACGGAAGAGCGATAGCTTATGCCACAGGTATAAAACTAGCAAATCCAGAAAAACATGTAATAGTTGTAACAGGAGATGGAGATGGACTTGCTATTGGTGGTAACCATACAATCCACGGTTGTAGAAGAAATATAGACTTAAATCATATAGTTATAGATAACTTTATATATGGTCTTACAAATTCTCAAACTTCTCCTACTACTCCACAGGGTATGTGGACAGTAACTATGCAGTATGGAAATATAGATCCAACTTTTGATGCTTGTAAATTAGCTGAGGGAGCAGGTGCAAGTTTTGTTGCTAGAGAGAGTGTAAATAATCCTAAAAAACTAGAGAAAATGTTTGTGGAAGGTTTTAAACATAAAGGTTACTCTTTCTTTGATACTTTATCAAACTGTCATATTAATCTTGGTAGAAAAAATGCTATGAAAAATGCTATGGAAAATCTTGATTGGATAGATAGTATAACAGTATCTAAGAAAAAATATGACAGTATGAGTGAAGAAGAAAGAAAACATTTGCTTCCAACAGGAATACTTAAAAATGTAGATGAACCTGAGTATTGTGAGCTATATAATAAAGTTATAGAAGCTGCTCAAGGTGGTGCAAAAATCACTAAGAAGGATTTTGAATGAGAAGACAACTTAGATTTACAGGTGTAGGTGGGCAAGGTGTTTTGCTTGCTGGAGAAATTTTAGCTGCTGCTAAAATTGCAGATGGTGGATATGGTGTAAAAGCTGCAACTTATACTTCTCAAGTTAGAGGTGGAGCAACTGTTGTTGATATTTTACTAGATGATAAAGAAATACTTTTTCCTTATGCAATAGATGGTGAGATAGAGTTTATGCTTTCAGTTGCTGATCTTAGTTATCAACAGTTTAAAGGTGGAGTAAAAGAGGGTGGAATCATAGTTGTAGATCCAGATCTTGTTCATCCAACTGATGAAGATAGAGCTAAATGGAAAATCTATGAGATACCAATCATAAGAATAGCAAAATATGATGTAGGAAATGTTGTAACTCAATCAGTTGTTGCACTTGCTATCGCTATTGAGATGACAAAAGTTATGCCTGAAGAAAAAGTACTTGAAGCTATGCTTAAAAAAGTACCACCAAAAGTTATTGATGCAAATAAAAAAGCATGGGAACTTGGTAAAAAAGCTGCAATTGAGGCGATGAGTAAATAAATATAAAAAGGTTAAGTAGATTTTGAGATGCTTAACCTTTTTTAAGTAAAGATTTAAAATATTTTACTATAATCTACTTTATACATATTTTTTTTACAAAAGTAGAGGTTTATGAAAAGTTTATCTGTAAGATTTAGAACTGTTAGTAGATTAGAGGCTTTTATAAACAAAAGTTTTATGAGTGATGAATATATCGTCTTACAATTATTTTCCCCAAAAAATAAAAAGAGTTCTATTAAACAGATAATAGATTTGGTAGATAAACTTCTACCAAACTCTTTTGTCATAGGTTCATCATCTTCAAAAACTCTTTTAAATGGTGTATTAAATGAAGAAATAGTTTTAAATTTTTTACTGTTTGAAAAAAAAGACTTTAGTATTTCATATTTTGAAAATTATCATGATGCTAGTAAATTTATTGATGAGGATTTGACTTTTTTATATGCTACAAATACAAATAAACAAAATTTTTTAGATAATCTACCATCAAATTGTGATGTAATTGGTAGTTTTTGTAATGACTTTATTATAATAAATAAAGAGATAAAAGAGTCTGGATTTGTTATGT
>JALUNR010000235.1 GCA_027055005.1 Campylobacterales bacterium | reverse complement strand
TAATATATCTATTTATATTACTCCGGTGGGAGTTAATCACTATTCCGGTCATTTGATTATCTATGGCATAAATTCTAATAATGATGTTAAATATGATGAGAAGAGTAGAAAATTGATATTTGTGAATATTTTGCTAAAGTCTGAGTTAAATATATATAAAAAAGGTAATTAATTATGAAAAAAATAATTTTATTTACTTTATTATTAATGTCTATTAGTGTTCTAGAAGCAAAAAACATCATCAGAATAACACACAAAGATACTTTAGATAGAAACTGGGAACATAGATACGCTTATGGTAAAGATTTTAGTTATGATGAATGGTTTGTATGTGATAGACAGAAAAATGAAAATGCATATGGTGATAGTAGAGATAATATTAATTTGATTGATTCCATAAAGTTTGGAGGTATGATTATTTCAGCGAGTGATGCAAGCAATATAAATAAACATTTTACTAGTAAAATACTGAAAGGAATGCCATATCGTACATTTTATCAGAAAAAGAAAGACGAACAAAATAATTATATATATACTTTTTATGTTGATGTAAGTGGAGATAATAAATCGGGAGTTATGATACGTGCTATTGTTAATAAAGCAGATGGAAGCAAGTGTAGCTTTGCAAAGTTAGAAGGTATTTTATTTCAACATTTAAGAGAATTACAATTTTCTACATATAAGCATCAAGCTAATACAAAAAACAGTAATTCGTATGAGCCTAAAAAGCAAAATGACGACAATTTATGGACAATAGTGGTCGGTGCAGTCTCTGCAATTTTAGTAGGGGGAATTATTGCAAAAATTAAAAATAGAAATAAAATTCCAAAGCCGAATAATAATGAAAAATCAAGCAAAAAAAATCGTCGCAAAGAGGAAGAAGAGGAGTATATTCTTCAAGTAAGCCTTGATACTATCGATTTAACAAAAAAGAAGAGTAGCTCTTTTATGGTGCATGTATGGAAAATAACTGCGGAAGGGAAATTTGCTACACACGCTTCTATTGAAATTTTAAATAGTGAACCTGCACTGCACATAAGCCCGCAAAAAGGGCATGGAACGCTTAGAAGTAAATTGACACTCAAAGATATACCAAAACAGAGTAGATTTACTATTAATATAGTTGCTAATGCCAAAGGGCATATTGTGCAAAAAGAGATCACGATTCTTGCTGAGGGGGAGAAGCAACTTATTGTTCAAACGGTTCCTGAGAATACAAAAAGTTTGAGACCCAATTTAGGGTTAATATTTACTTGCAAGGTAAAAATGGTTGATGAAGAGGGGAAAACACTTCTTGAAGAGAGTAAAAATATTCAATTCAAACCGCAAAGCGATTGGATTGACCTCTCAGAACCAGTATTAGATGGTGAATGGGTGTCCATTAATGTAGGTGCTTCAGATCCTGATGCCACTGTTGCAGTGTCACATCCTCCAAAATCGGTAGTATTGACTGTATTTGTAAAATATAAAGAAGATGGAAAGAAAAAGCTTTTGCAAAAAGATATAGAGATTCAATTGCTAGATTGTATATTGGATACCGATATAGACAATATCTCTTTTCCTGCTACAAAAGAACAAGAGGAGCTTACTTTTAAAGTATTCATCAAATCGTGCGATGGGCAAATACCATGGCAATTTAAAGCTGCTTATAAAACAGATGATTATCGAATCGATAACAAACCTTTAACTACTATTTTAGTTACACCAATTTCTGATACGAGAGCAGAAATTAAAGTGACAGGACCTATTTTACTGCCAGATAGCAATGAAAAATATCTTCGTAAAATACTCCTTGTTGAATCATATCAAAAAGATGAAGAGAGTTTAAAAAGAGAGATATATGTAACGGTATCCAAAGCTGGACTCTATATAGAAAAGGGTGCGGACAAAAAGGACACCGTTACATTTACCGCAAAGGGAGATTATACACATGAGCTAGAGTTTGGACTTTATGCTTATGATGAAGAGAGTCAAGAGATTGTTGTCGATAAGTTAGGGTTAGAAAATCTCGATATACAACTTATAGATAAAGAAGAGAAGCTGAAAAACATAAATAGTGTTTTAAAGCCTGAATTAGAGTTTGATGACTACACTACCACTATTCCTCGGGCAAGATACATACTGAATGTTCCAGAAAAATTCCCAGGTTTTGGAGATTATTATGAGTTGCATTATCGCATAAAGGCATTAGATGCCAAATACGATCCGAGTTTAAAATTTGAAAGAGTAGTCACCCTAAAAGTGCAAGATTATGGCATTGGTAAGAAGTTTCCAGATTGGGAAAAGGCGTATGAACAGTGTAGATATACTATTATAGAGTATGTGCCCAACTCTGACGAGCGACACCGATTGCTTGATATGCTTGAGAAGCGAAAAAATCAATTTGATATCGAAGGAATGGTGCAATATCGTAAAATGGTATGGAATATTGCTCGTAATCTTACGCTTAATAAAAGGGACGGCTATTTAGTAATCGCCAATTGGCATGACGCTGTTATTGATACACTTGATTGGGTAGTGTGGATGGGCGATATTGCTTTTCAGGTAGTGGTAGCAACCTATACAGGATATTTTGGTGGGCTTGCTGCAAGTGCATTTAAAGAGACCTTTCTTACTGGTGTCAGATTGGCGATAGAAGGTAAATCGGTAGATGATTTTATTCGTGAAGAGATAGATTCTCTTGTACAAATGGTATATAGCAACGCAAGAGGAAGAGTGGTCAGCACACAAATGATTGAAAAAATATATAAAGGAAATAAAGCTAAGGTATGGGCAATTTATGCGGTAGCTACTTTTGCCGTGCAGTATCATAGAACCGACTCTATTCCGCAAGCTGCAAAAGAGACAGCAAGACAGTTAAGAGACGAAGCGATTATAAGTTTCTTGCATGGGAAAGTAATGGAGCAACAAGGAAATATAAACCATAATAAAGCTGAAGAAGATAAATCAAATAAAGCCAAAAAGAAACGACTTGATAATAGTGGTAACAATGACTATGAATATACAAATGAATCACCAGATTTGAGTGGATATACAGAAAGAAGTAAAACATTTATTAGGAATATATGTAAAAAGTATGGTGTAAAAATTATTACTCGCCCTACAAATTCGGCAGCAAAAAAACTATTAGAATCAGGAGAGGCAGTTCCTAAAAAAATGTTTGTAAAAAACAAGACAATTAATAATTTAGATATTTATTTGGGAGCTTCTACAGATAACATAGGTAAAGTAGGAAGCTTTATGCCAAAATTAAATAGAGCGAGAATGAGAGGGTTACCAAAGCAATTACGAAGAGATATTGTAAAAAGATATAAACAAAGAGCAAAAGAGTGGATTGACCAAGAAGAGCATATAAAAGAGAATATTAAAAATGGAAATATATATGTAAAAAATAATGTTATCTTTGATGCTAAAGCGGGTAAAGCATTTACAGGGGATATAGATATATTCGATATAAGAGGAGTAAGGGGAGAGAAATTACCTAAAAAAACTATTCAACATATTATTGATGAATTAAACCTTTCTGATAGATTTAGCACTGTAGAACACGGTGCACATATAGAGTGGGATTGGAAAAGTATAAAAAATCCAGAAGACAGAAGAATAGCAAAAGAGATATATGATAAGATTGTTTCAAGCCATAGAATAGGTGGTGAAGCTTTGGTCGAATTTAGCCCAAAAACTACGGCAGGTATTGCACCAAAAACAGTTTTTTATAAAGGAGTTTCGAAATGAGTATTATTCAAAAAAGAGATAGTGTAATAAAGAAAGTTTTAAAGAGTAGAAAAATTATTGCTACACTTTGTGAGAAGATAGAGAATGTTCCAGAGAATAGACTAAAAGAGTTGATGCAAGAGCATTCAGATACTATAAGTTCTTTACAAGCAGAAAAACAAAATTATCTCTCTTTATTGCCAAAGTTACAACTATCTCGTTCTCCTTTTACAAATGAATTGTATGAACTGTGTATAGATACATTAGGCTTAGATGGCCCTTGGTGGGATGCTGAACATTCAATAAGAACTACTGAAAATGATATACAAAGTTTTTTTGCATTAACGGGTAGCATAAATATAACCGGAAATATACCCGATGTTCCATTTCCTATAAAACCAGGACCAGCAGTTCCTTGGGTATGTCCACGGCTTCTTGAAGATGAGCGAATTACTGCGGTTATTTCCTATTTAAAAGTAGGAAATTATGATGCCTATATAACTATATATTACACTAATGATGAATCTATAGAGATTGAACGCATCAATACATGGGGAAGCGATTATTATATTGCTGAAGATAAAGATGGATATGCTCTGTTTGGTAATACTTTTGATACCCCAGAAGAGTTCGACTTTGATATCACTCCTTGGATTGAAAAAGGCAAAGTAAAATGGATAGATATTGCAGATAAGAGTTTTACACTTCAAGATAGTGTCGAAGGGTGTCCCTATTTAAATTTAGAGGGGTATCAATATCCTGTGCTGATTAGAAATAAAACAATGATAAACTGTATGATAGATTTAGAGTATGAAGAAGAGGCTAAAAAGAAAGGGGCAGAAGAAGAAAATTTTGGCTTCTGCACAAATTGCGGTAAACCCTTGCCAAAGGGAGCCAAGTTTTGCCCTTACTGTGGTGCTAAAGTATTAGATATAAAAGGAGGTGAGTAATGAAATTTTGTCCAAATTGTGGAAAGGAATTACCTGATGGCGTAAAATTTTGCCCATATTGTGGTTATAAATTAACTAAAGAGAGTGATGAAATTACAAAAGAAAAGTCAAAAAATATGACTAAGGGGGTCACTAAAAGTTTACAAGAGCTTAAGAATTTGAAAAAAGCAACACAAGAGGCAAAACCTATTCATAAGAGTGGTAGTGAGAGTTTTGATAAAGAGAAACCGCTACGGGATGGTTCTGATGTAGAGAGTGTTGAAAATAGTGGGAAATATTTACTTCCAAATAAAACGATAGCTCTCTATTTCATTTTGAATCTTATTCTTCAAGCAGGGAGCTCTAGTAGTGATGAGGTTATGGGTATTTTTATTTATACTTGGATTGTATTAATAATTATTTTCTTACGAAGAAATAAAGAGAAACCATTTAACTGGCTTCTTAATATTATAATTTTTTTACAAGGTATATTAGTTTTTTCCGTGGGAATGATGACTCTAGATTACATTGGTGCAGCAGGTGCAGGTGATAGTTTAGGAGCAATTATAGGGCTAGGAGTATTAGCATTACTGTTTATTACTATACTCTTACTGCTTTATCAAGGAAATAGGAGCAAACAATGAAAATAAAATATTGTCCACACTGTGGAGCTAAATTAGAAGATGGAATGAAGTTTTGCCCTAAATGTGGTGAGAAAATAGATATTTCTCAGAATCAAGAAGTAAAATATAATCAAAATAAGTTAGAGAAGAATGTAAATATAAGTATTGATAAAATTAATCAAAAGATTGAGTTAGAGAATAATCAAGATTCAATTGCAAAAAGATCTTTAATTGTTGCATCTATTTTTGCATTATTAACGATTATGACTTTAGTCGATTGGAGCCCTAAAAAAAAAAAAAAGTATATAAC
>JALUNR010000234.1 GCA_027055005.1 Campylobacterales bacterium | reverse complement strand
GTTGGTGGGTCCACCAGGATTCGAACCTGGGACCACTCGGTTATGAGCCGAGTGCTCTAACCAACTGAGCTATAGACCCGTTGAATTTGAGTTAGGATTATATCTTTGCTTTGCTTAAAATTTTATTAAAATAAATAAAAAATTTAGAAAATATAATTTTAGGGGGCTTTAACCCCTTATTTGCTAGAATCGCGGATATTTTATTTCAAAAGGCAGATTATGAGAGATTCTCTTTTAGTTGAGATAGGGGTGGAGGAGCTTCCAGCGATACCGTTTTTAAAAGAATTACCAAATATCGAAAAAAAGTGGAAAAGTATTTTAAAAAAACAAAATCTAACAAGTGATTTTGAGTTTTTTTATACTCCAAGGCGACTTATATTTTTACATAAAAGTATAGAACTAAAACAAAAAGATATAACACAAACTCTCTATGGAGCACCAATCTCCATCGCTTTTAAAGATGGTGAACCAACTCCTGCCGCATACGGGTTTGCTAAAAAGTGTGGAGTTGATATATCTCAAGTATCTACTTGTAAAAAAGGTAACAAAGAAGTTTTATGTTATGAAAAAAGTATAAAAGGAGAAGAAACTAAAAAGTTATTACCCTTTATGATAGAAGAGTTTTTAAACTCGCTTGAGTTTGGAAAATCTATGAGATGGGGACAAACACAAGAGAGTTTTATAAGACCTATTAGATGGTTGGGAGTGCTTTTAGGAAATAAAAGTGTTGATTTTGAACTTTATGGAGTGAACAGTAGTAAAGTTACATATGTACACAGGACTATATCATATGACCCTCTACCTTATAATACAATAGAAGAGTTTTTTAAAGTTTTAGAAGATGGAAAAGTTATATATAATTCAACAAAAAGAGAAGAAATTATTTTAAAAAAATTTAAAGAAATAGAAGATAAAAACTCTTGTGAGATAGATATAGATGCAGAGTTATTAGCAGAAGTTGTAACTATTACTGAGTATCCAGCCCCACTTTTGGGAGAGTTTGATAAAGAATTTTTAGACCTTCCAAGTGAAGTTATTATCACAAGTATGAAAGAACATCAAAGATATTTCCCAGTTTTTAAAAATGATAAGCTAACAAATGCTTTTGTTGTAGTAACAAACTCAATAAGTGATGATCTTGGTTTAATAAAAGCAGGAAATGAAAAAGTACTTCGTGCAAGATTGAGTGATGGTATGTTTTTTTGGGAAAATGACCTTAAAAATCCACTAAATCCAGAACCATTAAAGTCTATTATTTTTATGAAAGAATTAGGCAGTATGTATGATAAAGAACTTAGAGAAAAAGAGATAGCACTTTATTTAAATAAAAAATATAATACAGATGATAAACAAAAAATAAGTGATGCAGTTATGCTTTCAAAGGCAGATCTTATAACTGATATGGTTTATGAGTTTACCGAACTTCAGGGACTTATGGGGTATTATTATGCTTTAAAACAAGGATTAGATGAAAAAATAGCACTTGCATTAAAAGAACAGTATTTACCAGATGGAGAAGATAGCCCCCTTCCAAGTTCAGATTTTTCAGCTCTTGTTGCACTTTCATACAAATTAGATTCTCTTTTAGCTATGTTTAGCATAGGGAAAATTCCATCAGGAACAAAAGATCCTTTTGCTTTAAGAAGAGCAGTTGTTGGTATATATAAGATTGTTTTAAATCGTGAGTTTGATTTTGGTATGGATGATTTAGAAAAACTTTCAAAAAATTATAAAGATTTTGATTTTGAAAAGTTACAAGAGTTTGTATATGAAAGAATAGTAGGTTTTTATGATGTAAATTCTTCAATAGTTTGGGCAGTTTTACATTCAGGAGAAAATAAATTTTTAGAAATAGACAAAAAGATAAAAGCTCTTACAAATATCACTAAAAAAGAAAATTTTAGAGAGATAAACTCTACTTTTAAAAGAGTTGCAAATATCGTAAAAGATATAGATTTAGATGAAAAGTTAAGTATAGATGAGTCTAAGTTTAATAATAATGTTGAAAATGAGCTATATAGTCATTATAAATCGGTTAATGAAAAGATATATAATTCGTATGAAGAAAAGTTAGAAGCTTTGTTTGGTTTAAAACCATATATAGATAACTTTTTTGACAAGGTAATGGTAAATGATAAAGATGAGGTTATTAAACAAAATAGAAAATCTTTAATAGCTACTATTTATAAAGCTTTTAAAGTAGTAGCCGATATAAAGGAAATATCTATCTAATTTTGATAATATTAAATAATATTAAATGGAGTTGTTATGATTAACAAAAAAATTTTAGGATTGATGATTGGAAGTGTAATTGCTTCTTCAACACTTTTTGCTAGAAATAGTATGATAAATATGTCTCAAGATAGACTAGAAGCTTTAGCAAAATATACAAAAGTTATTCAGACCGTAGAAAAGTATTATGTTGATGATATCAATATAACTGAAATAGTAAATAAGTCTTTGCAAGGTTTAATGTCAAATCTTGATGCTCACTCATCGTATATGCTAAGAAGTGATTTTGATGATATGAAAACTCAAACTAATGGCGAGTTTGGAGGATTAGGTATTACAGTTGGTATGAGAGATGGTGCATTAACTGTTATTGCACCGATAGAGGGAACTCCCGCTGATAAGGCAGGACTTAAGCCTGGTGATATTATTTTAAAAATTGATAATAAATCAACTTTAAATATGACTATAAATGAAGCTGTTAAACTTATGAGAGGAAAAGTTAAAACAAAAATAAATCTTACTATCGTTAGAAAAGGTGAGAGTAAACCTTTGAAATTTACCATCATAAGAGATATTATAAAAATTCAATCAGTATATACTAAAAAGATAGAGGGAACAAATATACTATATCTAAGAGTAACTAGCTTTGATAAAAAAGTAGTTGATGGTGTTCATAAAGCTTTAAAAGAGAATAAAAATATAAAAGGAATTATACTAGACCTTAGAAATAATCCTGGAGGATTGTTAGATCAAGCAGTAGGACTTGTAGATACTTTTGTAGATAGTGGAGTTATAGTTTCACAAAAAGGTAGAATCAAAAGTGAAGATGTAGCATATAAAGCAACAAAAGAGGGAACTTATAAAAATATTCCTATGGCAGTTTTGGTAAATTATGGAAGTGCAAGTGCAAGTGAGATAACAAGTGGAGCCTTGCAAGATGATAAAAGAGCTATCATAGTTGGAGAAAAAACTTTTGGAAAAGGTAGTGTTCAAGTTATACTTCCTATGGGGAAAGGTGAGGGATTAAGACTTACAGTTGCTAGGTACTATCTACCAAGTGGTAGAACTATTCAGGCAAAAGGTGTAACTCCTGATATATTGGTTCATCCAGGAGAGATAAAAGAAACAAAAGAGGATGAGTTTATACTTAAAGAAGCAGAATTAAAAAGACATTTGAAAGTAGAACTTGAAAAAACTGAGGGTAAAAAAGTAGTAAAAGAAAGTAAAGATAAAAAGATAAAAGATGCTAAAAAAATTATCAAGAAAGAAGATATCAAAAAAGATGCTCAGTTAAAATGTGCAATAGATGCTATAAAAGTACAACAAATTATAAAAAAATAGTTTAGGAGATATTTTGGAAAAAAGAGAGCTATTATATGAAGGAAAAGCAAAAAAGCTTTATAAGACAGATGATGAAAATTTTTTAATATCTGAATTTAAAGATGATCTTACAGCTTTTAATGCACTTAAAAAAGGTAGTGAAGATGGAAAAGGTGCATTAAATTGTCAAATAAGTACAAATCTTTTTAAGCTACTTGAAGAAAATGGTATAAAAACTCATTTAGTTAAAATGATAGATAAAAACAATCAACTTGTAAAAAAAGTTAGTATAATTCCTATTGAAGTAGTTGTAAGAAACATAGCTACTGGAAGTTTAACTAAGAGATTAGGTATAGAAGATGGTAAAGTTTTACCATTTACTTTAGTAGAATTTTACTATAAAGAAGATGATTTAAACGATCCTATCATTTGTAGTCAACATGCACTTTTGATGGGACTTGTTGAGAAAAGAGAACAACTTGAAGAGTTAGTCCAAAAAGCCAAAAAGATAAACAAAGTTTTAAAAGATTTTTTTGCAAAAAGAAGATTAAATCTAGTAGATTTTAAAGTAGAGTTTGGTATCGATAAAGATGGAGAGATACTTCTTAGTGATGAGATAAGTCCAGATAGTTGTAGATTTTGGGATATGGATACAAATGAAAAGATGGATAAAGATAGATTTAGACAAGGTTTAGGAAGTGTAAAAGTTGCCTATGAAGAAGTCTTAAATAGAATTTTAGAGGAGAAGTAGTGAAAGTTGTAGTAAATATAAAACTAAAAGAGGGGGTGCTAGATCCTCAAGGAAAAGCAGTATCTCATGCCTTAAATTCACTAGGATTTAACAATATAAATAGTGTAAGGATTGGAAAGCAAATAGTTTTAGATATAGATGAAGACTCCGATGCAAAAGCAAAAGAGGCTGTTTCAAAGATGGCTGAAGAGCTTTTAGCAAATACTGTTATTGAAGATTATGAGATAGTGATATGAAAAAAGTTTGTGTTGTAACATTTGCTGGAACAAATTGTGATTTTGACACAAAGTGGGCTTTTGAGGAACTAGGGTGTGAGGTAAGTAGTGTTTGGCATAAAGAAGAGAGCTTACCTGAAGTTGATTTAGTTGTACTTCCTGGTGGATTTAGTTATGGGGATTATTTAAGAAGTGGTGCGATAGCTAAGTTTTCTCCTATCATGAAAGCAGTGAAAAAAAGAGCAGATGAGGGTGGTTTAACTTTAGGAATATGTAATGGATTTCAAATCTTAGTAGAATCAGGTTTGCTTCCAGGTGCTATGAGAAGAAATGAAAATCTGCATTTTATCTCAAAACATCACTGTTTGAAAGTGGAATCAAATGACAATAAATTTTTATCCAAACTTAATATTGGTGAAATGTTAAATATTCCTATTGCTCATGCAGAGGGAAATTATTTTAATACTCCCGATGAGATAGATAATATGTACAAAAATGGACAGATTCTTTTAAAATATATAGATGAATTTGGAAAGATAAAAAATCCAAATGGATCAGTTGATAGTATAGCTGGTATTTGCAATAAAAATAAAAATGTTTTTGGTCTTATGCCTCATCCAGAGAGGGCGATGCAAAAGTTACTAAAAAGTAGTGATGGGATAAAAATGCTTGAGGGATTAATAAGTTAAAATGAAAAGTGTTTTATTATTTTTGTTCTTAATATTATCTTTTTTAAGAGCAGAAATAGTTTTTGACGATAATCTCCCTCCATCAAAAGAAGTTATGATGGATTATGATTCTATACAAAGTGATGATAATGAAGTAGTAAATCCAGAAGAACTTAAAAAAAATAGTGAAGAATTACTTAAAGATGTTGATACTTATCAAAAAAAAGATAGTTTATCTAATGTAGTTGGAAGTAATAACCTTTTTTTAAATTTTATAAATCAGCCTAAACAAGCTTTTATAAATCAAAGAGTAAAGATAATAATAAAAGCAACAATAGCAAGAACTGATATAAAAGATTTAAAATTAACTTTTAAAAATGCAAATGATTATAAAATCTTTAATCCAAATAGTTGGAAAAAGAAAGATGAAAATACTTACTTGAAAACTTTTTATATAAAGTTTAAAACAAAAACTCCTAAAACTCCTAGATTTAAAGTTATTGTAGAGTTTAAGAAAGGATTTAAAAATCAAACAACCATAACACTTCCTCCAATAAAAATTATAAAACTTGCATCTAAACAGCTTTTTTGTGGTGTTATTGCTGATAATTTAGATATTATTTCTCATTCTGAAAAAATGTATGATGATAAATCAAATATTATGCTTTTAGAAATAAATGCTACAAACTCTAATCTTGATGATTTTCATATTCCTTATTCCATAAAAAGTGGTGTTGATGAGTTTATAGATAAGGGAGAATATCAAAAAATTTTTGGATTTGCCTTGATTTCTAAGAATAAACAAATATTTAAATTTAAATATTTTAATCCAAAAATAAACCATTATGAATTAAAATCTTTTAATATAGTCTTAAAAGATCAGTCAGTTAGTACCCAAACAGATTTAAATCCTACAAAAAGTAAGTTTGCTCTATATAAAACTATATTTATCATCTTTTTAGCACTTTTATTTTTACTAATATTTTTGAAAACAAAAAATTTAATATCATTATTTATAGCAATTATACTTTTAGTTTTTGTTGCTTATTTAAATATTCCTATGAAACAAGTACTTTTAAAAAAGGGCATAGGTTTAAAGATTTTACCTACATATAATTCCACTATATTTTATATTGTTCCAAAAGATGTAAAGGCAAATGTAGCTTATGAAAGAGAGGGGTATTATAAAGTGATACTTCCAAATCAAAAGATAGGGTGGGTTAAAAAATAGTGTTGAAAAGAATAAAAGCTTTATATATAGTAGTTGAGTTTGCTATTAGTGTTGGAATTATTATAATTTTGATGAAACTTTTTAACAAACAAAATCGTGCTATAAGAAGAGCATGGGCAAAAATGCAACAGTATTTAATAGGATACAAATTAAAAGTTATTGGTAAACCAGACTCCGATGCAAATATGTTACTTATAAATCATCAAAGTCTTTTAGATATAGTGGTTTTAGAAGAAATTCATCCTGCAAATTTAGCTTGGGTAGCAAAAAAAGAGATAGCTCAAATACCATTTTGGGGTAAAATCCTTTCAGTACCAAATATGATAAGTATAGATAGAAATAGTAAGAGTTCGCTTATAAAACTTTTTAAAGATGTTAAAGAAAGATTAAAAGATAACAGAGTTATAGCTATATTTCCTGAAGGGACTAGAGGAAGAGGAGATAAACTTTTAAAGTTTAAAGATGGAACAAAAGTTTTAGCTGAAAAATTAAATTTAAAAATTCAGCCAGTCGTAATAGTTGGTACAAGAAGAGTTTTAGATTCTCAAAAGCTAGTCAGCCAAAGTGGAGAGATAAAAGTTATCTTTTTAAATAGCATAAATCCTACTGATAATAAAGATTGGTATAAAGAAGTTCAAAAAGAAATGAAAGAAACTTTAGTAAAATACACTCAACTTACTTGACTTTTTAATTTTACTTTGCTAAAATCCTTTTGAAATTATATTTTAATATGGAGGAAATATTATGAGTAAATATGAATATCAAACAGAAGTAAGTGAACTTTTAAATCTTATGATTCACTCACTTTATTCAAATAAAGAGATTTTTTTAAGAGAGCTTATATCAAACTCTTCTGATGCACTTGATAAGCTAAAGTACCTTACTTTAACAGATGAAAAGTTTAAAGATTATGAGTTTAATCCAAAAATTTTGATAAAAGTAAACAAAGATGAAAAGACTCTAACTATCATAGATAATGGAATAGGTATGAATGAAGAGGATTTAAAAAACTCTTTAGGAACAATAGCAAAAAGTGGAACAAAAAGTTTTATAGAGTCTATAAAAGATGATAAAGAAAATCAAAGTGAACTTATTGGTCAGTTTGGAGTTGGATTTTATTCAGCATTTATGGTTTCAAACAAGATAACAGTACAAACCAAAAAAGCGGGTGATGAAAAAGCATATAAATGGGAAAGTGAAGCTGGAAGTAGCTATGAAATAAGTGAGATTGAAAAAGAAAGTGTTGGAACTGAAATAATATTGTATTTAAGAGATGATGCAGATGAATTTTTACAAAGTTATCGTATAGAATCAATTATCAGTAAATATTCAAACCATATACCTTTTCCTATATTTTTAGAAAAAGAGGAAGAAAAAGATGGTAAAAAAGAGATAATTGAAGAACAAGTAAATAAAGCTTCTGCTCTTTGGAGAGTTAGTAAAAGTGAACTAAAAGATGAAGATTATAACAACTTTTATAAACAAACATTTCATGATTCCCAAGATCCACTTCTTCATATCCACACAAAAGCAGAGGGTACATTAGAGTATTCAACCCTGTTTTATATACCTAAAAAAGCTCCGTTTGATTTGTATAGAGTTGATTATCAAAGTGGTGTTAAGCTTTATGTCAAAAGGGTATTTATCAGTGATGATGATAAAGAACTTTTACCAACTTACCTAAGGTTTGTACGAGGTATATTTGATGTGGAAGATTTACCACTAAATGTAAGTCGTGAAATTTTACAAGAAAATATAATCTTAACAAAAGTAAAAAAAGCTTCTGTTAAAAAGATACTTAGTGAGCTTAAAAAGTTAAAAAATAAAGATTTTGATAAGTATAAAGAGTTTTATGCTGAGTTTGGAAAAGTTTTAAAAGAAGGGATTATGAGTGAGTTTGACAACCGTGATTTACTGCTTGATCTTATACTTTTTAAAACAAATAAATCTGAGGAATTAATCGACTTAGATACTTATGTTAAAAATATGAGTGATGAACAAAAAGAGATATTTTATCTGATAGGAGATGATTATTCTACACTTAAAAATTCTCCGCATCTTGAAGAGTTCAATGAAAAAGGAGTAGAAGTCCTTTTGATGGATGATGAAGTTGATAGTATTATCATACCTCAAATCCATACATTTAAAGAAAAATCTTTAAAATCAGTAACTGAAGTTGAAAGTGATGATAAAGATTTGGAAGAGATTGCAAAAGAGTTTGCATCGGTGATGGTGAAGATAAAAGAAGAGTTAAAAGATGAAGTTAAGGAGGTAAAAGTTACAAACAGACTTAAAAAATCTCCAGCTTGTTTAGTATATGATAAAAATGACCCAGATTTTACTATGCAACAAATGTTAAAACAGATGGGTCAAACAAATTTACCAGAGGTAAAACCAATCTTAGAAATAAATCCAAATCATGAAATATTTAAAAAGTTAAATAAAAGTGATGATTTAGCTAAAATAAAAGAGGTTTCATCTATCGTTTTAGATATAGCTAAACTAAATGAAGGTATGAAAATCAAAGATTTGAGTAGTTTTACTCAAAAAGTTAGTGAGTTGTTAGCTTCAAAGTTATGAAAAGTTTAATATTTTCACTTCTTATAGTCTTACCCCTTTTGGGTGAGACTATGGAAATAAATAATTTTAAAACAGATATCTTTTCAAAAAATAGTTCAAATCTAAAAAAAATTAAGTTAGATTTGGTTTTTGATATAAATTCAACTCTTCCAATACCAAAATATAAACTAAAAGATGCTTTAAATATAGTGGTAAGTAGCTTTTTTATAGAAAATCTTTTTACTTCACAAACAAAAGAAAAATTTAAAGAAGTTTTAAAAAGTTATTTGAAAAAAAAACACAATATATCAGTTGAAAATATATACATAAGTGATATTCAAATAGTAAATCAAATTAATATAGATGACCTTATAAAAAGATTAAAAGATAAAAAAATAATAAATAATAATGAAAGTATAAAAAAATAATGTTTAATATAGTTTTAGTAAATCCACAAATTCCACAAAATACTGGTACAATAGGCAGACTTTGTGTAAATACAAACTCCATCTTACATATCATAAAACCAATTGGTTTTGATTTGAGTGAGAAAGCAGTAAGACGAGCAGGACTTGATTATTGGAAGGAGTTAGATTTAAAAGTTTATGAAAGTTTGGAAGAGTTTTTAAAAATTCATCAAAGAAAAATAAAAAGATTTTTTTTCTCAACGACCAAAGCTACAAAACTATATTATGAAGCAGATTATAAAGATGGTGATTTCTTAATATTTGGAAGTGAAACAAGTGGAATGCCACTAGAGTTTATGGAAAAAAATGAAAACAATATGATAACTATTCCAATGGGAGAAAAAGGAAGAAGCTTAAATCTTGCTATAAGCGTAGGGATAGTTTTATATGATGCTATAAGGCAAAGTGGGGTTAAATTTTAAATTTTTTTGCAAAATAATATAAAACTTTTAATTTTATTGCCGATGTTACTAATAGTAAAGGTAAAAAAGGTATTAAAATATGTTTAGTTTTATAAAGTGGATAGCAAGTATATTTGATAAACTTAAAAAAAATAAGGGACTTTGGTTTACAACTATAACTATTGTATCTCTTATGGGTATATTTGCTTCACTATATTTTGTAAATTTTTTAGTTGGTGATGTTGCAAAAAAAACTTATGAAAATCAAAAAACTCACTATATATCACATATAAAAAATCATATAGCTATACAAAAAGAGTTAGTTTTAGCTACAACTTCTGCTATAACAACAAATGGTTTGGCTATATCATTATTTAAAAGTGATGATGAAAATAAAACTAAAAAAATATCTCAAATACAAACTTTTATAACTCAAAAGATTAATACAGCTACTGCAACAAAAGATTATAAAGTAAATTTTATTATACAAGATAAATTTAATAGTTTTAAAAATATAGATGGTTTAAGTGTAGAAAATGATGGTTTATATTTTATATCAAAAATAAAAATGTCAGAAACAAATACTAGTCGTATGATTGTTGAGTTGAGTAAAAATGCCAAAAGTATGATAGATGTGTATAATAAAGAAAACTTAGAGTGGGCATATTTTTTAAATGATGGGAGTATAAATAAAATCTCACTTATAAATAAAAAGAAAAATTTTACAAAGTTTTTTGAAAAATTTTATATTAATAATTCTATATTTAACAATGCCTTTATAGCACATATAAAAACACTTGATATGAAAAAGTTTTTAAAAGTTGGATATGCAAAAGATAATGCTTACTTTTTTGTTACAAAGCCCATATATGATTATGCTGGAAACAATATTGGGATAGTTGTAGTTGGGGAACATACAAGTGAAAAAAATAGTTTTGTAAATCTTATCAAAAACTTAATAAATAGTGTTACTTTGGTAGCTCTTGGGTTAATAGTATCTATGATATTGTTTTTATTTTAAGTAGGTTGTTGGATGAAAAGAATAAAAATATTTAAAGCATATTTTGTTTTATGGCTTTTTGTTTACTTTATTGCTGTTGCAAATTGGGAAACTTTTGTAACATATTTTACATCAACCCTTACTTTTAACATAGCTATTGTCTCACTTTTATTGATAGGAACTTTTATGCTTTTGAAAGCAGCAAAAGAAGTTGTTATGATGGCTGGTACTTTTGGCGTTTTGATGTATAAAAAAAATAATATCTCTTTTTATTTAAAAGGATTAGATAAAGTACTTCCAACAAACTTTGCAAATAAAATAATAAAACGAGTTGAATATGGTGAACTTATGTTTACCCAGCAAGAAAAAGAAGATCTTTTAGCTTGGATGAGTGATACTTTTGCAAATCAAAACAAATATAATAACTTTTTTATTGGTACAGTATTGATGATAGGACTTCTTGGTACATTTGCTGGACTTTTGGGAGCTATTGGAAGTATGGGAGGGATTGTAAAATCTCTTTCAGGGAGTAATGTTGATATAGGTAAAATTATGGCTGGATTTGCAGGTCCTCTTGGAAGTATGGCTGTTGGTTTTGGTTCATCACTTTTTGGGGTTATATCAGCTATTTTGATGAGCATAAAGGGTTATCTTTTAAACAAAGCACAGGCTAGTCTTAGCGAGGGAGTTGAAAACTGGTTAAACGGTATAACACTTGAGACTGTTCCTGATGAGAGTGGAGCAGTAGCTTTGACTCCAGCAAACTCTCTTGAAGCTCATCAAGAAAGTTTTGTAGATATATTTTTAGATAAAATTTCTCTTCTAACTCGTGAAATAAGTGTAGTTTCAAACTCAAATCATAAAGTAGAACAAAAGATTTCTTCTGTTGTAGAGATACTACTAACTCAAATGGATAGTCAAAAAAAACTGCAAAAAGAGTTAGCAAATAAACTTCAATCTTTAGAAAATAATAACCAACAAATGCTCTATATTTTTGAAAAAAATAACAAATATTATCAAACAAGTATTATTTTGCAAAAAGAATCTTTAGATGAGTTAAAAAATATGAAAAAAGAGTATTTAAGTATAGATACAACTCTAAAAGGATTAAAATCTATTCAAGATAAATATATACAAAAACAAGAAGAAAATAGTATAGAGATATTGCAACTAACTGAACTTATGCAACAAAAAGATAGTGAGTTTAAAAAGTTAAAAAAATTGATTCAAAAAGAGCAAATTGAAAATGAAAAAGATTTGGAAGATACTTTTTTAAAAAAACACTTTGAAAATCCAAAGCATGAGGTATTTGTATAAATGGCAAGAGCAAAACAGTGTGAAGAAGAGTTTAATCCATGGCCACCATTTGTTGATGTTTTTTCATCAGTAATATTAGTACTTTTACTTTTTGTTATGGTTATGATAGTAAATGTTGCATATTATATGCAATTTAATTCTAAAAGTAACTCAAAAGCTAAAACCAAATCTATAACTGATAATCTTCAGGCTGGAGTTGATATAACAGATATGATAACTCTTCCTAAAGTTCAAAAACCTAAAATGGCTACTGCTGGAAGAAATTCACTTTTTGAAGGTGGTAAAAGCAATGGAAATGCTATCTCTGTAAAATCGAAAAATAGTGTAAGTATTGCTCAAAAAGCTATTATTAAAGGTAAAAATTTTATCGTTTCTTACGATACGAAAGAGTTGTTTTTAAAAGCAAATATTAAAGCAAAATTAGAATCTTTTATAAAAAAATATAAAGGTAAATCTATAAAAATAACTATGGGTTTATCATTAAATATGCTTTCAAAAACATATTCAAAACAGATAGGTCTTTCTCGTGCAATTTCAATAAGAAATCTGGTTTCAAAATACTCAAAAAATGTTCAAATAAAAGTTTCTAAAGATTATGATAAAAAATATCCTAATGGTTTTGTAAAAATATCTGTACAGTGAAAATCTTTAAAATAAGGGCACCTCTAAAAACTATATATAGCTCATAGTGATTAGTAAAGAGGTAAGATTGTGCAAAATAATTTTTGAGTCATAGCCGAAGCTACGATGATAAAATTTTTTGTGCAAGATTGCCTCTTTACTAATCACCCTATGGGCTTTTTAGATATGCTTATACTCATCGTTGGAACTCCTCGAATTAACTAAGGTTAGTCCTTCGTCGTTCCGCCTTGATTATAAACATATCTAAAAAGCTATGAGCTATGTATAGTTTTTAGAGGTGCCCATAAGTTGATATTTTTATTTTCTTTCATATTTTTTGGATCTATAAATTTCTCTATTTTTAACTCTTTAAGTAAAATACCACTACTTTTTAAGAGTTTATAATAGTTTGATATATAAGATTGTTCTTCTTTGATATAGTCAATATTTGATCTATTAAGTGCTCTTTGGGCTAAAAGAAGTGCTTGAATATCTTGAGTACCATATTTAAAAGCATTCCAGTATGATTTTACAACTTTTTTATTTGCATCGAGCTCTCTTTTTGTATGTTTCATACTATCTTCACTTGAAGTTGCAGTTTCATATATCTGTTTTAAATTAAATTCCATACTCTCCTGTAAATCTATAAGTTTGTATATAAGTTCATATATTTTACTTTTTGTTCCTAATATTTTAGCTTTATCTTTACCTCCATTGTAAAGATTAAAATTAAAGTTTAGATATGCAGTTGTTCTTTTTTCACTAGGATCAAGATCAGAGTTTGTAAATTTTCCTTTATTTACAATTGAAAAGTCAATAGTAGGTTTAAATTTTGATTTTTGAGACAAATAGTTATAAAGTTCAGCAACTATTTTTGCTTTAGCTATTTGAATCTTAGAATTGTTTTTTGTCATTATTTTTAAAAGTGTATCTTTGTCAAATACTTTGCAAGATACATTTTTTCTTATTGGAAGATATTTTTTTTCACTACTTCCTACAAAATATTCATAAAAAGATAACGCATTTTTATATTTTGCTTCTTGTTTTACCAGCTCACTTTGGGCATTTTCTAACTGAGATTTTATATAGTTTAAATCACCCTTTGTCGCAGCACCACTTTCTTCTTTAATTTTTACAATATTTAAAATCTTTTGTAAAGAGAGCATATTTTTTTTAGTTGCATTTATACTTTTAGTTTGGATTATTAAACCATAATATGCGTTAATAATCTTTAAAACTTCATCTTCAACTTTTTGTTTAAATTTTGCTTGAGCAGCTTTTAGATTTGCTTTTTCTCTTTTTAACTCTTTTATATTTTTACCACCTGCATATAGATTTTCTTTAAAGGTTAAAGAATAACCATTTTTTGTATAATTTACTCTGTCTGAACCAGTGGGAGTGAGTGATATTTGAGAGTTATTTAAAGATAGATCAAGCTTTGGTTTTAGTGCAGCATATTTTTCTTCTATCACTCTTTTTGCTTGTATTACTTTTTGTTTTGCAATTTTTATTTTATTAGATCTTTTTAGTGTTATTAAGATGGCATTTCTTAAACTAATACCACTATGTACAGTAGAATCTTTATTTTCAACTATTTTCTCTTTTTTTGTTGGTATGATTTTATTAAAAATCTTTTTTTTGCTAATTTTTGCTAATTTTTGAGGTTTTTTAGTAGAGATATTTTCTAATTTTTCTACCTTTTGATCTATCATATCATCAAAAACCATTATATCATCGTTAGAAGTATTAGTAATATTTGCATAAACTTGTGTAGTAAAAAGCATACTAACAGTAACAAATGAATATAAATATTTATTCATAAACTATCCTAAAATTAAATCTTCATAACTTTTATATCGACAAATTTAAATAATTTTTTAATCAAATATCTTAAATTTTTAAAATTATCTTTAAAAATAGATTTCATTAAACTATTTATACAAATGCCGATATTAGCTTTATAAAACTATAAAAAGGTTGATTTATGGCAGTAAAAGATAGTGCATATGTTAAATATGAAAGCAAAGAAATCAAAGTATTAAAAGAGCCACAAAAAGGTGATAGTGTTAGTGTATTTGCACGACCTGGTGATAAGATTCATTTTGATATAGATATTTCTCATGCACATTTTAATGTAGTTGGTGGAGATATAGTAGTGAAGCTTCCAGATGATAGAGAGTTTGTATTTGTTTCTATGGGAGTTTTAGCATTTGAAGATAATCCACCACAAATTGTAATGCCATCAGGACAAGTTTTAAAACTTTCTACCATACTTAGTCAAATAGATGAAGTAAAAGAGAGTCCTATTGATTCACTGGCTACAAATGAATCTGTTGCAACAAAAAACTCTATAGAAACAAAAGCTACTATGGAAGAGTTACAAAAAAAGATAAGTCAAAAGGAACAAGATTTAAAACAAAAAGAAGCGGATATAGAAGCAAAACAAAATGAAGTAGCACAACAAGAAGCGAAACTTCAAGCAAAGCAAAAAGTTGTTGAACATCAAGAAAATCAAATGATGCAAAATGCTCAAGAAACTAAAGAGAACGATGCAAAACAACAATCTAAGATAAAACTTTTAAAAATCTCTCATGAAGATTTAACAAAAAAGAGTGATATAGAAGAAAATGATTTCACATCAAACAATCCAGCAGTAGATGAAAGTAGTGCTTCAAAATCACAAGATAAAGTAGGTGATGTAACTGCTCTTTTAAAATTTGATATAGGACTTTATCAAACGCAAAAACAAGAAACTATTTCATCTGATAAAATGGTAGTAGAAGGAGGAGGAGGAAGTACTAGAGCTAGGTTTGATGATAGTGGTGAAGCTCAGATGGAGTTAGAAACTCTTGATTATTCAAGCTCTAGCGGAAATATGAAAATAGTAGCTGATAATCCAAAATGGTTTGAGGGGACTAAATTATCTAAACTTATTTCTATAAATCCATCTCAACCAGAAGGATTTGCTGTTGAAAAAATAGTTTTAAAAGATTTACCAAGTGGTTTTGAAGTAGTAAATGGTACTAATAATGGAAATGGAACTTGGACAATTCAAAAGGCAGATCCATATAGTAATAAAGAAGGATTTATAAAAACACCAAATGGATTAGAACTTGTTTTAAAATATAATGGTGAAACACTTCATACTGATTTTTCTGCAAAAGTAGAGCTAACTTCAGTTTTTAACAAAAATAATATTCATATAGATCCTAATAATCCAGTAGAGATAACAGAACCAGATATAAAAGAACTTACTTCTACTAAAACTATTGGATTACAAGTAAAAGATATAAATTCCCCAAATGATTATAACTATGTTGGAGCAGAAGATTTAGGTTTTGTACTATCAAGAAAACCAAATGAAAATATTATCTTCTCTTCTCATGGTGATACTACTATCGTAGGTGGTGTAACAGATGATACAATCACTGAGTTTGAAGGAAATGATACTATAAATGCTGGTAAAGGTGATGATACTATCTTTGCAGGAGAAGGAGATGATCTTCTTGATGGTGGAGAAGGAAGCGATACAATAGACTTTATAAATGCAACCAAAAGTATAGATCTTAGTCTATCATCTCAAACTTCAGTAGGAATAGGAAACGATAAGATAAAAAACTTTGAAAATGTACTAGGTAGTGCATCGTCTGATACTATTGAAGGTGATGATAAAGTTAACTATCTTTTTGGTAGAGATGGTGATGATATACTTAGTGGATTGGGTGGTGATGATACTTTAAATGGTGGTGTTGGAGCAGATACTCTAAGAGGTGGTACAGGAGATGACACCCTTGATGGTGGAGTAGGTAGTGATAGTGCTGATTATAGTAAATCAAATAGTGGAGTAAGTGTTTTTTTAACTGATCCAGACTCAGAAGATGGAAGTGGTAGAGCTGAAGGTGAGGGAGTTGATAAGTTAATAGATATAGAAAATGTAATAGGTTCAAATCACAATGATACTTTGATAGGAAATGATATTTCAAATACTATCTTAGGTGGTAAAGGTAAAGACTATATCGTAACTGGTAATGGAAATGATAAAGTAGATGGAGGAGATGGTATAGATACTCTTGATTATTCATCTTTAGTTGGAGTAGGGATAGAAGCAAACTTACAAGAAAACTATATTTCAGGTAGTGGATATGATAAAGTAAAAAATATAGAAAAAATAATAGCAACAAATAGTAGTGATACGATAAAAGGAGATGATGCAAATAATATCTTTCTTGCTGGAAATGGAGATGATATATTAAGTGGAGGAGATGGAGATGATACTCTAAGAGGAGAAAAAGGAGATGATACTTTAAGAGGTGGAGATGGGGATGATATACTTGATGGTGGATTAAATACTGATATTGGAGATATGGTAGACTATTCAAAAAGTGTTCAAAGTGTTAATGTAAATCTATCAAATAGTATAGCAACTGGTGAAGGAAGTGATACTCTTATAAATATAGAGCATATAACAGGTTCACAAAACTCAGATACTCTAATTGGAAATGAAAAAGATAATACTATCTTAGCAAATAGTGGAGATGATACCCTTGATGGTGGAGCAGGAGATGATTATCTTGATGGTGGTATAGGTATAGATACTATTGATTTTCACAAATATACTACAAAAGTAGATGTAAATCTAAAAGAAGAAATCTCAACTGGAGCAGGAACAGATATAGTAAAAAATATAGAAAATGTTATAGGTTCACAAGCAGATGATAAGATAACAGGAAACTCAGCACTGAATACACTTCATGGAGATGTAGGAAATGACACTATAAATGGTGCTGAGGGAGATGATACAATATATGGAGATATAGGAGATGATACCCTTGATGGTGGTCTTGGAAATGATTTTATAGATGGCGGAACTGGTAGTGATTTTGCTGATTATTCATCTGCATCTATAGCTGTAAAAGTTGATTTATCACTAAATAATGAGCAAGATACTATAGGAGCAGGAAAAGATACTCTAAAAGATATAGAAAATCTTATAGGTTCAAATTCAAATGATACTTTAAGTGGTGATGAAAACAATAATATTTTACGAGGTAATAAAGGTAATGATTTACTATATGGAAATGGTGGTGATGATTCACTTTTAGGAGAACTTGGCAATGATACGATAAGAGGTGGAGCTGGAGATGATTATCTTGATGGAGGATTAGGTAGTGATAGTGTTGATTATTCTTATTTAAATAGTTCTGTCAATGTAAACTTAGCTGCAAATGTAGCAACAGGTGAAGGAACTGATGTTTTAAAAGATATAGAAAATGTCTTAGGTAGTAGTAGTGATGATATATTAACAGGAGATGATGATTCAAACTCTCTTTTGGGATATGATGGTAATGATACTTTAAAAGGAAATGGTGGAGATGATTATCTTGATGGAGGAGAAGGAATAGACTTAGTTGATTATTCTGATTCACAAAATCAAATTACTCTAAATCTAAAAACAGGAGTTGCTTCAGGAGATGGTATAGATACAATCTTAAATATAGAAAATATAAAAGGTTCAAATAACAATGATACTTTAACTGGTAGCCAGATAAAAAATACCATTTGGGGAAATCAAGGTGATGATACAATAGATGGGAAAGAGGGAGATGATCTTTTATATGGAGAAGTAGGAGATGACTTTTTAAAAGGTGGAGATGGAGTTGATACACTTGAAGGTGGAAGTGGAAATGATAGACTTCAAGGTGGAGCTGGAGATGACTTTTTAAAAGGTGGAGATGGATTAGATATTGCTGATTATAGTAGTGCAACTGGAGCTTTAAATATCGAGCTTAATTCAAATGGACAGGTTGATATAGGAGCTGGACAAGGAAAAGATACATTTGATAGCATAGAAGGAGTTAAAGGATCTATTTATGATGATACTTTAAGAGGAAATGAAAGTGATAATATACTTGAAGGTGGTAGAGGAGATGATTATTTAGAAGGAAAAGGTGGAGATGATACTCTTGATGGTGGAGAGGGAATCGATACAGTTGATTATACAAATGCAAATGGTTATGTAGAGGTTGATTTATCCAAAACAGAAAAACAAGATACAAGAGGTGCAGGGCTTGATACCTTTATAGATGTAGAAAATGTTATAGGAACTGCACAAAATGATATTTTAAAAGGAAATAACTCTGACAATGTAATAGATGGTGCAGGTGGAAATGATACTCTATATGGTAGATTTGGAAATGATACTCTTATAGGTGGTAGTGGAAATGATACTGTTTATTATACAGATGCTACTAGTAAAGTAATAGTTGATTTAGATACTCAACATGCTGACAATGATGGATTTGGTTCACAAGATACACTTCAAGGTATAGAAAATGTAAAAGGTGCTAGTGGAAATGATACCATAACAGGAAATAGCTCTGTAAATATAATAGATGGTTTTATAGGAGATGATCTTCTTGATGGTGCAGATGGAGATGATACTCTAAGAGGTGGTTTTGGAGATGATACTTTCTTAGTAAATCAAGGAAATGATTTATTAGATGGTGGAGAGGGAGAGGATATAGTTGATTTTAGCTCTCTTGGGAGTAAAGTAGTAGTTGATTTAGAAAATAATAGTGATAGTTATAATATAAGTGGTACAACATATAGCGATACTCTGCAAGGTATAGAAAATATTTTAGGAACAACTTACAATGATACTCTAAGTGGTGATGCAAGTAATAATAAGTTAGAAGGTGGTGAAGGAAATGACACTATAAATGGAAAAGGTGGCAATGATATACTTTTAGCTGGAAGTGGTGATGACACTTTGATTGGTGGAAGTGGAGATGA
>JALUNR010000233.1 GCA_027055005.1 Campylobacterales bacterium | reverse complement strand
AACAGTTAAAAAAATTGGGAATTTATATTGGTAATATTGCAAATAATCAAGGAGATGTGGCAGAGGAGTATTTTGTAAACTCTTTAAAAGATAATTTAAAGATTGCAAATATGAGCTTTGATACACTCATGAAAAATGTTGGAATAAGAGTAAAAAACATAAGAGATGAGTTTGATATATTGTTAATAAATGGAGAGAGTGTAGCTATAATCGAAGTAAAATATAAAGTTCATCCAAATATTTTAGAAAAACTTCCCAAAAAGATAGAGCATTTAAAACTAATGCCTCAGTATAAAAACTATAAAGTTTATGCCGGAATTGCTGGATTTTTTATTCCTGATGAAGTGATAGATGAAGCTGTGAGAAGTGGTTATTTTGTACTTGAGAGAAAAGGAGATGTGATACAAACTTATGCCAAGGATTTGAAAGTAGCTTAAGCATAGGGCTTTTTAAAAATGTTTTCAAAAGCCCTATGCTTACTCTTTTTACTGCGATTGGAATAGTTTAGGGATGAGGAATCTTTTTTTGTGAATATAATATTCTATTGAACTCAGGTTAATAACTTGACTACTATCAACTAAAAAGTCATAAAAAAGCCTTATAATACTCTTATGAAAAATAGTAAAAAAACTGTACTTATAACTGGTTGTTCTAGTGGAATGGGGAGGATTACTGCTTTATATCTTTCTAGGTGTGGTTATAAAGTATATGCTGGAAGTCGTGAGCCTTATAAACTTAGAGAGATAGAGAACGAGAGTTTAGTACCTATAAAGTTGGATATAAGGGATTTTAAAAGTGTTGAGAATGCTTTAAGTGATATCAAAAGAGTAGATGTTTTAGTAAATAATGCTGGCTATGGGCTTGTTGGTAGTGTTGAAGAAGTGAGTGAAGAGCAAATGCTTGAACAGTTTGATGTAAATGTTTTTGGTGTTTTTAGAGTTTGTAAGGCTGTTATACCAAAGATGAGAGAAAATGGTGGAGTTATTATAAATATTAGCTCTTTTTTAGGAAAGATTGGGCTCCCTCTTTTAACTTTTTATAATTCTAGTAAGTATGCATTAGAGGGGATAACTGACTCTTTGAGGCATGAGTTGAAGCCTTTTGGTATTAGGGTGCATTCTGTTTTACCTGGTTTTTTTGATACAAATTTTGCTAGAGAAAATTTAGTTACAAATAAGACAACTTTTAGTGAAAAATCTCCATACAAGAGTATAGTTTCAACTCTAGCACCAACTTTGATAGAGCAGATAAATAATGGAAATGACAAAATAGAAGTTGCAAAACTTGTTTTGAAAATTATAGAAGATGAGAATTTTAAAGCTAGAGTTGCTATCGGTCAAAAGGCTAAGAAGTTTATACCTATGAGGCAAATTTTAAGTGATGAAGAGTTTGAGGATAGAGTAGAGAGTTACTATAATCTTGATGGATTAAAATAATGGATAGTCTGTTTTTTAACTTGAGTGATAGGAAGTACAAAGTAAGTAATCCTCAAAGTGGGATAAAAAGAGTTGATATATCACAAGGACTTTTTTATTTTGATATAAAAGCTATAAAAAAAGATACTACATTTAAGTTAGATTTTATAGATAAGATGCTTGTTGTGTTTGTGGTAAAGAGTGGAAAATTAGTGTTAAATCCAAAAGATATAGTAAAACAAAATAGTATGAGTATGTTTTGTTATACAGGCGGGGATTTGGATATAGTTTTTAAAGCAGGAAGTGAAGTTTTTGTGATGTTTGTTGCAGACTTTTTTTTGAAAAGTTATCTAAGTGATGAAAAAAGTTTTGAAAATAAGCTCTATCAAAAGATGCAAAAAAACTCTATCTTTGAAGAGGTGTATAGTTATGAGTTGGATAATTTTAGTTATTTTTTAGTTCAAAGGGTTGTAAATTTGGATGAAAAAGAGAGGATGAGAAGTTTAAAAGCTGAAAGTTTATCACTGGATTTGCTCTTACATTTTTTAAAAATTAGTGATAATAAAGTTGATTCAAATGATTTTGAGTTAGCAAAAAAAGCCAAGAGTGAGATTTTACAAAATTTTACAAATGATTTAAGTATAAAAAAGTTAGCAAAGTTATGCGATACAAATCCGACAAAACTTAAAAAAGTTTTTAAAGAGTTTCATGATAGTACGATTTACTCTTTTATTCAAGAGAGTAGACTTGAAAAAGCATATTATTTACTTTGTGAAGAGGATTATACGGTTGGAGAAGTTTCAAATATGGTAGGATACTCTCATCAAGGAAATTTTAGTAAGCTTTTTAAGAAAAAATACAAAATAGAACCATCTTTGATAAATAAAAAACCTTTTTTAGCAAAATAATGTTGATTTTATTCCTATATGTTCTATAAAATATTATATGAACTTATAGGAGGTTATCATGAAAAAGTTTTTATTTCATCCAGTAACTATTGCTTTGGGAGTAGTTACTCTTTTGTACTCTTTACCATTTGTTATGCCAAGTCACAAAACACCAAAATGGAGTGATGAAGAGCTTAGAAAAACAGCACTTAGTTTAAATATGTTGCCAATACCAAAAACTTATAAAGAGCTTTTGAAAGTTGTTGATAATCCAAAAAATCCTTTAACTAAAGAAAAAATTGAACTAGGTAAAAAACTTTTTTTTGATACAAGACTTTCAAGAGATAAGAGTATAAACTGTGCAAGTTGCCATATATTAGAAGATGGTGGAGATGATAATAGACCTACTGCCATAGGATTTGATGGAAGAGAGAACCCTCATCACTTAAATTCACCTACTGTTTTAAACTCAGCTTTAGCAAAATATGAGTTTTGGGATGGAAGAGCAAAAGATGTTGAAGAACAAGCAGGAGGTCCAGTACAAGCACCATTTGAGATGAATATGACACCAAAAGAGGTTGAGGATAGGTTAAATCAAGATAGTGATTTAAAAACAGAGTTTAAAAAAGTATTTGGTAAAGATAGAGTTGTTTTTAGTGATGTTCAAAAAGCGATAGGGGCATATGAAAGAACTTTACTAACTAGAGGTGCATATGATGAATTTTTAGATGGTAATGATAGTGCTATGAGTAAATCAGCAAAGAGAGGATTAACTATATTTATAACTAAAGGGTGTAAAGGATGCCATTCTGGAATGAGTCTTGGTGGGCAAATAATAGTTCGATTTCCATTAAGAAGATATTTAGAAGACTATTTAGGAATAAAGTTTAATCCAAAATTTGGTTTGAAAAAAAGTCCTTATCCTTTTAAAGATTTGGGACATTTTTATGGTAGGGATGGTAGACAGTTTTTCAGAGTACCGATACTTAGAAATGTAACAAAAACTAAACCATACTTTCACAATGGTGCTGTAAAAGATATAAAAGAGGTAGTTAGAATCATGAGTAAGTATCAACTAGGAAATGAGTTTAACAAAGAGCAGATTGATGATGTTGTGGAGTTTTTGAAAAGTTTGGAAGGGAAAGTTGTAGAGTATAAATGAAAAAGGTTTTGTTTTTATTGTATTTGCTAAGTTCTTTTGTTTATGCAAACTATGTAAAGTGGCTTGGAAACTATGATGATGCCCTACAAAAGGCAAAAAAAGAAAATAAAGTTTTGATGGTTTTGTTGATAAAAAATGATTGTCAAAAATGTAAGGATTTAGTAAGAGATGTTTTTACAAATCATAGCTATATCGATAAACTAAACAAAAAAGTTATATCTGTTATTGTAAATCAAGATGCTAAACATAGTTACCCTATCGAGATGTACTGGTCAAATTATTATCCAACTTTGTTTTTTGTGGATAGTAAAAAAGAAACTTTTATTGGTAAGCCATTTTATAAAAGTGTTGATGAGAAAGATATTAGGGATTTTTTACTAAAATAGCCAAAACTAAAAAAAGGCAAAATAATAAAAACAATACTTATAACAAATGATGATGGCTTTGAAGCTGAAGGGCTTAGGGTTTTAAGGGATAGTTTAAAGGAGTTTGCAAGAGTTATAGTTGTAGCTCCTAGTAGTGAAAAGTCTGCTTGTGCTCACTCGCTTACACTTTCTCGTCCACTCAGATTTATATCTCTTGATGATGATTTTTATAAACTAGATGATGGAACTCCTAGTGATTGTATATATATGGCTTTAAATACGATTTTTAAAGATGGTGTTAAACCTGACTTAGTAGTTAGTGGGATAAATAGAGGTTCTAACATGGGTGAGGATATAACATATAGTGGAACTGTTGGAGGAGCTATGGAAGGAGTGATTCATGGAGTGCCATCAGTTGCTATATCTCAAGTTTGTAAAAATGGATGTAAGGATATGAGTTATCATGGATATGAACTAGCTAGTTATGTGATAAAAGATATAGTTAAAAAAATTTTTGAAGATAAGTTTCCAATGGAAGAGAGAAAGCTTATAAATATAAATATTCCACCTATAAAAAGAGAGGAATTTAAAGGTTATAAAACAACTCATGCAGGATATAGAGTGTATGGGAATGATTCTCATAGGCATATAAATCCAAGAGGTGAGGAGTACTTTTGGCTTGGAACTCATCCTTTGGAGTGGAAAAGAAGAGAGGG
The DNA here is from genome assembly GCA_027055005.1 of Campylobacterales bacterium. Lineage (GTDB taxonomy): Bacteria > Campylobacterota > Campylobacteria > Campylobacterales > QNZT01 > SZUA-1377. Next base: position 1,208 of record JALUNR010000233.1, on the reverse strand, counting down.
TAAAAGTGGGCTTTGTGATTTGGAAGCTGTTGAAAAAGGATATGTTTCAATTATGCCAGTGATGCTGGATTTAACTAGTTATGATGATATAAAAAGGATGGAAGAGTGGATACAATAAATAAACTGATAGCTTTAGTAAAAGTAGAGGGGATTGATTTTTTATATAAGCATAAGTTGTGGAATATACCATATATAAAACTTATTTATGCAGTTGGAGTCTTTTTCCTATTTTTACTCTTTAGAAAACTTTTTAGTATGTTAGTTATAGGATTTGTAAAAAAATTTGCTTCTAAAACAAAATCAAATTTAGATGACAATATTATAAAAATTATTCATGAACCATTAAAATTTTTGTTTATAGTGATAGGTTTACAACTATCTTTAGAAGTGGCAGGAATAGATGGAGATAGTGTATCAAAGCTTATTACAAGCTTTTTTATATATATAGTCTTTTGGATAATATTCAGTGCTATTAATGTTTCAAAAGATTCTATATATAAGTTTTCAAAAAAGTTTGGTAGAGAGCTATATCGTGAAATAGGAGCATTTTTTGTAAAAGCTTTAAAAATATTAGTTTTTTCTGTAGGAGTTGTAAGTATTCTTCAAACTTGGGGCATAAATGTAAGTGCATTTATAGCTTCACTTGGACTTGGAGGTTTGGCATTTGCATTGGCAGCTAAAGATACTGCTTCAAATCTTTTTGGAGGGCTTAGTATATTAGCTGATAAAGCTTTGAAGATAGATGATTGGATAAAGGTTGGAGGAGTTGAAGGAACTGTTGAGGATATAGGACTTAGAACTATAAAGGTAAGAACTTTTGGAAAATCTTTGGTTACAGTTCCAAATCAAGTAGTAGCAAACAATCCGATAGAAAACTTTTCAAGAAGAGATATCAGACGGATAAAGATGAGAGTTGGGCTTGTTTACTCTACAACTAGAGAGCAGATGATAAAGATACTTGATGAGATAAAAAGTATGATAAAAACTCATGAAGGAATTTCAAAAAAAGATACTATTTTGGTAAACTTTGATGAGTTTGGAGCAAGTGATCTTAGTATATTTATCTACTGTTTTACAAATACAGCTGATTGGGCAAAATACTTAGAGATAAGAGAAGATGTGAACTTGAAAATCATGAAGATAGTAGAGGAAAATGGAAGTGATTTTGCATTTCCATCTCAGTCAGTTTATGTTGAGAGTATGCCAAA
>JALUNR010000232.1 GCA_027055005.1 Campylobacterales bacterium | reverse complement strand
ATATAAAAGTAATTTAGAAGCAAATTTATGGATAATAGGAGATGGAGAACTTAAAAATAATTTACAATTAATAATTGACAATTTAAAATTAAATGATGAAGTCAAATTATTAGGTCGTCAAAAAAATCCTTATAAATTTTTGAGCATTGCAGACTGTTTTGTCTTTAGTTCAAATCATGAGGGTTTTCCAAATGTATTACTCGAAGCTTTGGCTTGTGGATTGCCAGTAATTTCTACAGATTGTTCAAGTGGTCCTAGAGAGATTTTGGCTCCTAATACAAATTTTTTAGATAAAACACAAGATATTGAATTGACTGAATATGGGATTTTAACTTCTATTGGAGATATTAACAAAATGTCTAGAGCTATGAAGATGATATATGAAAATAAAAATTTAAGAAATCAGTATATGAAAAAAGCAAAAAATAGAGCAAAAGATTATAAATTGGATACGATAATAGGACAATGGGAAGATGTAATAAATGAAAGAAATTAAAAAAAACTTTGCATTCCTCTCTCACTTAGACTTAAACCTCTATCTTTTCAGAACTCCTATCATGAAAGAGCTGATAAAAAGAGGACATAAAGTATATGCTATATGTCCAAAAGGAGATAAAAATCAAGCACTAAAAGATATTGGTTGTGAAGTTGTGAACTATGAGATTGATAGACAAGGATTAAATCCTTTTTCGGAAAAAAAGTCAATTGATAATATTTATAATGCTATCAAAGATTTAAATCTTGATATTCTACATACTTTTACTGCTAAGCCAAATATATATGGAACTTTTGCATCTAGAAAAGCTGGTGTACCTATTGTATTAAATCTTGTAGAGGGGCTAGGATCTTTTTATGTAACAAACTCTTTTAAAAATATAATCGTTAGAACTATCATGGAAAAGCTCTATAAAAAAGCTTTTAAACTGTCTGATGGTTGTGTGTTTGTAAATAGTGATGATCCAAAGTATATGATACAAAAAAGGATAATTAGTAAAGATAAAGTAAAGATTATAAAAAGTGTTGGAGTAGATATAGAAAAATTTGATATAAATAATTTTACTGAGTTAGAAATACTTAAAAAGAAAAAAGAGCTTAGAGTTGAAAATAAAATAGTTATCATGATGATAGCAAGGGCTATATGGGATAAAGGTATAAGAGAGTTTTATGGAGCTGCCAATTTATTAAAAAAAGAGTATAATAATATAGACTTTATTTTAGTAGGTGATACTGATGAAGGTAATCATACTTGTGCGAGTAGAGAGTTCTTGACTAATGGCTCTGTAAAATGGCTGGGGCATAGAGATGACATAAACTCTTTGATTTCTATTTGTGATATTTTTGTACTTCCAAGTTATAGGGAGGGTTTACCTGTAACTTTGATGGAAGCAGCTTCTATGAGTAAACCTATAGTTACAACTGATACTGTCGGTTGTAGGGAAGTTGTAGAAGATGATGTAAATGGTTATCTTGTTCCTTTAAAGGATAGTCAATCATTATCAAGTAAAATTAAAGAATTGATAGATAATGAGGAAAAAAGAAAAAAAATGGGGAAAAAGGGAAGAAAAATAGTAGAAAAAGAATTTGATGTAAAAGTAGTAGTGCAAAAATATATGGATTATTATCAAGAAAAAGGATTAATTGTTTAATGTATCAAAAATTTTTTAAACCTATATTTGATAGATTATTAGCCCTTATTTTGATAATCATCTTTTTGCCGTTCATGATAATAGTTACTATTTTGATATATTTATGGGATGGGAAACCTATCACATTTACTCAAAGTCGTCCGGGTAAAGATGGAAAAATATTTAAAATATATAAATTTAGAACTATGACAAATGATAAGGATGAAAATGGAAATCTTTTAGCTGATGAACATAGATTAAAAGGTATAGGAAAATTTATAAGAAGTACAAGTTTAGATGAACTTCCACAGCTTTTTAATGTCCTAAAAGGCGATATGAGCTTTGTAGGTCCAAGGCCACTTTTGGTTGAGTATCTACCTCTTTATAATGAAAGACAAAAAAAAAGACACGATGTTAAACCAGGTATCACAGGTTGGGCTCAAGTAAATGGAAGAAATGCTATCAGTTGGAAAGAAAAGTTTGAGTTAGATGCATGGTATGTTGAGCATCAATCTTTTTGGCTTGATATGAAGATTTTATGGCTTACCTTTTTGAAAGTTATCCAAAGAGATGGAATAAGTTCAAATACTAGTGTAACAATGGAAAAGTTTAAAGGGAATTAGATGGAAGATAGATTTAAAGGGTGGCAATATCCTGAAATTTTAGAGAGTAAACCTACAAAATATAACTGGATAGTTCAAAATAAAGATGGGTTAAATTTAGGATATAAAACTGATATAGGAGCATTTACCTATATCAATGCAAAATATGAAGTCATTATAGAGGATTTTGTTCAAATTGGTTCGCATTGTTCGATTTACTCTATCTCTACAATTGACAATAAAAATGGTAAAGTTCATTTAAAACAAAACTGTAAAATTGGTAGTCACTCTACTATTATGCCTGGAGTTACAATAGGAGAAAATTCTATCATTGGAGCTCATAGTTTGGTACTGAAGGACATTTCAGATAATGTAGTAGCTTTTGGTATTCCTGCAAAAGTAATAAGGAAAATAGATGAGTAAAAAAATCTTCTTATCACCTCCACATATGGGAAAAAATGAGTTAAAATATATAAAAAAAGTTTTTGAAAGTAACTATATAGCTCCTCTTGGAGAGTATGTTGATAAATTTGAAGAGAGCATAGTTAACTATACAGGTGCAAAATATGCTTTGGCTGTAAACTCTGGTACATCTGCAATCCATTTAGCTTTAAGAGTATTAGGGATAAAAGAAGGTGATGATGTATTGGTCTCAACTTTTACTTTTATAGGCTCAGTTGCTCCTGTACTTTATCAAAGAGCAAATCCTATATTTATAGATAGTGATGAGAGTTGGCAATTGTCTCCAAAACTTTTAAAAGAGTATTTACAAAACTGTAAAAAAAAGCCAAAAGCTTTGATAGTAACCCATCTTTATGGAATGAGTACTGATATTGAGCAAATAGCTGATATTTGTAAAGAGTTTGATATTTACTTGATAGAAGATGCTGCAGAGAGTTTGGGAGCTACATATGATGGTAAACATACTGGAACATTTGGAGATTTTGGAATATACTCTTTTAATGGCAATAAAATCTTAACTACCTCTGGTGGTGGTATGCTTGTGAGCAACAATCAAGAGTGGATAGAAAAAGCAAGATTTCTATCAACACAAGCAAAAGAACCATATCTTTACTATGAACATAAAGAGTATGGATATAACTATAGAATGAGTAATGTTTTGGCTGCTATTGGTATAGGACAGATGGAAGTTTTAAAAAAGAGAGTAAACAAGAAAAGAAAGATTTTTTCTTGGTATGAGAAATTTTTAAAAGATATTGAAGAGATTGATTTTATGCCAGAACTTGAAAATTCACGAGGCACAAGATGGCTTACAACACTAACTTTTGATAAAACTAATCCTATTGATATCATAAATGCACTACAAAAACATAATATAGAATCAAGACCTTTGTGGAAACCTATGCATATACAACCACTATTTTTAGGGTATAAAGCAGTAACAGATAAAACAAGTGCATCTTTATTTAAAAAAGGTATCTGTTTACCAAGTGGAACAAGACTAAAAAAAGAGGATATTAAGAAAATTTGTGATGTAATCAAAGATAACTTATCACAAGGAAATACAATATGACTTTATCTGAAAACAAAAAAACTTTTTTATATATAATTTTAGCATTTATATTTAGTATAGCTATAAGACTTATATGGGTAAATCAGTTTAGTGATACTGAACAGTTTAAGTTTCATAATCAACTTATGATAAATACAAATGATGGATACTATTGGGCAGAAGGTGCTAGAGATTTGATAAACGGATTTCATCAAAAAGGAGACCTTAGTCCTATAAAAACAGCAGTTTCACAACTAACTGCACTGTTTACTAAAATTCTTCCTTTCTCTTTTGAAACAATTATACTTTATATGCCTGCTTTTTTGGCTTCACTAATAGTTATACCTATTATCTTGATAGGAAGAAGTATCGGAAAACTTGAAGTTGGCTTTATAGCTGCACTTTTTGGAAGTATTGTGTGGAGTTATTATAATAGAACAATGGTAGGGTACTATGATACTGATATGTTAAATATAGTATTTCCAACATTTTTGCTATGGTCTATTATTTTATCTTTAAGAGAGAGAGAAGATAAATATCTTCTTTTTACAGGTTTAGAGATAGTAGCTTATAGATGGTGGTATCCTCAAAGCTACTCTTTAGAATTTGCATTTTTAAGCTTGATAATTTTATATACAATTTATCAGTACATAAAAAAAGAAGATTTTAGATTTAATTTGATGCTTTTGATATTCATGATGTTCGCTATGATGGGATTAGATAATAGTATTAGATTATTTGTTGTATTATTTTTATATGGACTATTAAAATTTAACATATTGCAAAAATACATATATTATCTTTTAGGATTATCTGTTATCTTACTTTTTGCAACAGGTGGAGTGACTCCCATCTTATTACAGATAAAAGGTTATATTTTTAGGGAGAGTTTGTCTGGAGGAGAGAATACTCTTCATTTACACTTTTACTCAGTTGTAAAGACTGTTCGAGAAGCTGGAAAAATACCTTTTGAAACTTTTGCAAATAGAATTAGTGGAAATCCAATAATTTTTATTTTATCTATTATAGGTTATTTATGGCTTGTCATAAAAAGACCTATTATGCTCTTTGGACTTCCAATGATTGGGCTTGGATTTTTAGCTTATGTTGGAGGACTTAGGTTTACGGTATATGCTGTACCTGTACTTGCTTTTGGTATATCTTTTTTGATTTTAGAAATAGCGAAGTTAGTTGAAAATAAAAAAGTACAACTTCTTATCGCTTCAATTTTAACTGTTGCTATTATTTATCCAAATATTAAGCATGTTATAGATTATAAAGTGCCAACTGTTTTTACAAAAGATGAAGTAAAAGTACTGGATAAGTTGAAACACATAGCTAAAAGAGAAGATTATGTGGTAGCATGGTGGGATTATGGATATCCTATTAGATACTATAGTGATGTAAAAACTTTAGTTGATGGAGGAAAGCATGGAGGAGATGTAAATTTCCCTGTAAGTTATATTTTGACACATGCTCCACTAGAAGCGGCAAGATTAGCAAGACTTGATGTAGAATATACAGAGAAAAGATTTGCATTACAAGAACAAAATAAAACTATAAAATTATCTAATATAGCTCAAATGACAAAAGATTATGGATTTAAAAGTGTAAATAGATTTTTAGAATCTTTAAAGGATGAAAATTTTAAATTACCTAAAAAAACAAGAGATATATATCTATATCTTCCAAATAGAATGATGAATATTTATCCTACTATTAGTTTGTTTTCTAGCTTAGATTTGGAAAGTGGAGCAAAAAAATTACGACAGTTTTTTTATAAAGGGAATTCTTTTAGAGAAAATCAAGTTGACATTGATTTAGGCAATGGTATAAGTATTGATAAAAGAACTAGCAGTTTGATAATAGGTAAAAATACAGTTCCTATTAATAAATTTGTAAAAGTATATTATAATAGAGGAGGAAAGTTAGAAAAACATGTACAAGTTATCAATAAATTTGGGAGTTTAAATGTTATATTTATGCCAAATTATAAACAATTTTTGGTGTTAGATAACAATGCTTACAATTCTTTATACATACAACTTTTTGTATTGGAAAATTATGATAAAAATTTGTTTGAGCCAGTT
>JALUNR010000231.1 GCA_027055005.1 Campylobacterales bacterium | reverse complement strand
ACCTATTATGTATTGTTTATTTATAGACTCAGATATATAGTTTGATAATTTCTCATTTATAGGAAAATTTAAAAATCTATTTCTATATATATTTGCCCTATCTTTGTCATCTTTTCCTAAAAACAAATAGATATCATGTTTTGCTAAAATTTTATCATCAAGATTTTGCGTATTTTTAAAATAACTACTATATGGATAACTCTCTAATTTTTCAACTACTTTTTCTCTTATAGGAGCTAACTCAATGTATTGCATCACTTGCAATAGATACATATCTTCTACAAGTGCATTTTTATATCTACCCTCCCAAAGAGTACCTTTTCTCTTATATTTTTTATTAAAATATGATATGTATTTCAAACTAAGACTTTGCATAAAGCGAGATAGTGCTTCTTTACTTGTAAAAGTAGCCAAAAAATGTATTTCTTTACTCAACAAACAGTAAGCATGAATATCTACATGCAGACTTCCGGATACTGCCTCAAGCAAGCCTTTGTAAAAAGAAAAGTCCTCCTCATCTCTAAATATATGTTCTCTATTTATGCCCCGAAGAACAATATATTGTGAAACATCATCAAAAAAGAGTCTTATTTTTCTAGCCAATTCAAATCCTGTACTGAAAATTTATGCTGGAAGTATAGTGCAACAAAGCTTCACTTTATATTAAATTGACTCTGACACTAATTAAATATCAAATATTCCCCACTCCATGACTGGAGCAGTATTTGTGATATGCTTGGTAAAATTTTTAAAAGATCCTTCATCTAAAACAGCTGTACAATATATCTTTTTCTCAAGATTTTTAAGAGTAATTTGTATATTATTGTCCCCATCTTTTAATCTTGAAAAATCTACGCTATCTAAAAGCACTGGTTCTTTTTGTGTTAGTAAAAATGTAGAGTTATCTGTTGGGGTTGTATTTTGTATCTCTTTTTGCTCTGTAGCAGGTGAAAGATCGGTAGTTGAATACTCAAAAAAATATGGCAAAAGTTTTAGCAGAAAACTTCTAGTTATCCAAAAATCAATACGACTTGAAATATCCTTGTAGTTTACAGTTAAAAGAAGTCTGTCTTCTCTTTTTATATACTGACAGGTAAATGTCTTGGCTTGGATAACGGTCTCTTTTTGCATATTTTTTGATTTCCAATTTGAAGGAATGGAGCTGGCAAACGGACTTGAACCGCCGACCTGCTGTTTACAAGACAGCTGCTCTACCAACTGAGCTACGCCAGCACCATTAAAGATTTTGAAGTGGAATTTTATCTAATCTTTTCTTATAATTTTATTATTTACTATTTAAAAAATCAAGAGATTAAAGCTTCTGGTGGCAAACTCTCATGATTTATTGAAAAGTATATATTTTCCACTCCTGTTAGTTCCGCAGCAAAGTTTTCACCCTCTAGTAGATAAGAGTTGTTTTTAAATTCTACAATACTTATATCATCTTGGGTCATATTTAGATAAACCGTATCATATCCATCTCCAGCATCAATCTTATCATAACCACCAGCCCCTAGATATATAGTATCATCTCCCAATGAAGTAGAGATATGGTTATCCACTTTATTATCTTTAACTATATCAGAATTTATCCCTGTATAAAGATTTTCTATAACAACTCCTTTAGTAATAGCTAGATTATCTTTTCCCGTATATAGCTTATCGTTGTTGTACAAGTCTGTTATATTATCTCTGATCCAATCATCAAAATATTCATCATTTATCTCTTTTTGATGCAGAGATACAATCTCATCCAAACTATACAAGTCTGCACTATTAATCACGCCATCATGCAAATCTATGATATCTTTGCCTACATTATTCGATAAATCTATAGTATCATCCCCACCGGCGTCCCAAATTGTATATATTTTATAGTTTGTATAATTCATGGTATATGTATTATCCATTGTGTTATATGTTTTATTTGCACCATATATCGACTGAAGAGCCTCGATGTCATAAAGCGCATACAAATTTGGATATAGTGGCTTTATGCTATAGTTCAAATTGCCACCATTCATAGTAAAGACCGGAATATAATTAAATGAATCCGTATATGACATAACCGTATGATTTGAATTGTCTAGATACTTTTCAAGCTCATAATAACCCTCAAATGGATGTTTCAAACCTAAAGCATGTCCAATCTCATGAATTATAGTCTCTCTTGCTATGCTTCCTTTAGATAAATCAGAATATTCAGCATCTGTATTAAAAGATTGAGACAGAAACACATCACCATTGATTGGATCATCTCCTGTTCCGGGATAGTATGTATATCCACCTACATCACTTGACATATTTACGACATTGAACCGAATCATCCCTTCATTCGCATGGGACTCATGGAAAGTTACTCCTAGTATGTCAGATAGACTGTTCATCACATCCCTGACACTATTTTTTTGAACCTCATTGAGTTCTTGCCAATTTTGGCTATCACGAGAACTGTATTCATCTGGCAAAGTTGAGTTAAAACTATATGTCAGTATATTAATATCATCACTCCATCTCATGCCAGAATCAAGCTCTTTGACTCCATATGTATCAAAATTGCTCAAATTGCTCAAATCATAATTCATATAGGAGTGTTTGACATAACCAATCTTTTGAACCTCGCTATCATTTATATTTGTTGCAACATAACTGATAGTTCTAAGTGAGTTTGTAACGCTATCATCATCCACCGTTACATTTTCTAAAACACTATGAGCTAGCGCTACATCATCTAGCTTTTTTTTATAAAATTCCAAACCTATCTCTGTTTTATTTTGCAGCAAAATAGCATCATCTCCTAATGCTCCGTTTATAACTGCCAAGATAAAATGGGACTTGCTAATTTTATCGCTGTCTAGTTCTTTTTGCCAATACTCAAATCCTTTTATATCTGGTTTTCGATTAAAAAGATTATTATAGACCGAAACGATAAAATCATGAGTTGACATCTCTTTTGGATATAGTAATTTGGTCTCTTTTTGGTCAAAAAAACTCTTTGCTATATCTTCTATATCCAGCCCTGAGTCATAAATCCAATAATCCAACCCACTAGTATCGGGAGCACGCCCAAATGTAGCTATATATAGCATTGAAATCTGACTATTCATATCTTTTATCATTTTTCTTCTTTATGATTATATACCTGCATTTTATCTAATAAATAGGCAAAATACAAGCAAAAATTGAGATTTTGCTTTTTACATGTATTGCTTTTTCTTTAGTTTAATAAAATTTTTGGTATAATCCCTTTCTAATTTTAAATATAAGGAAATATAAATGGCAGAAATAAAAATAGACGGTAAAGAGTACAAGCTTGAAGATTTATCTAATGAAGCGAAGGCAAGTATAGTTTCTATACAAGTTTGCGACAATAAATTAAGACAATTAAATCAAGAATTAGCAATAGCTAAAACAGCAAGAAATGCTTATGCACAAACATTAAGCAATCAACTTCAACAGGCTACCTCTGAAAAATCTAAAAGGGCCAAAAGATCTCCTAAAAAATAATTTTTACAAATTATAGAACCAAAGATACCATAGTCTTTTGGTTCTATTTTAGATCTTTTCCCTAAAAGGACTGAAAGTTCTTAAAATTTAGCTACCCCGTCAATATCAATCCAACCAAATTTATTTTCTTGAACTCCATTTTTTTGCGTGTGTTTATTGAAAAGAATTAATTTACCTTTATTTACCTTGCAAAATTTTTTAAACAATCTCATTATCGGAGTACCGGAGATAGCAATTAAAAATAATTCGGTTCCATTGTCGTCTTGCTCATCTTTTTTTACTTCACGCCTCTCTTTTATGCAAGCTTGCGCTGTTTCTTTTGATATTTTTATATATATTATTATACCCATACACCTACCATTTGATACAGCAGCATAATAATTTTTTTTCTTTATAGGAGTTATTATTTCATTGATTCTACCCAAAGGCAAAACTCTATATATATCCTCTGATAAAAGTTGTAAAGTCTGTATAATTGCAACTTCAAGTGGTTCCATCAAACCAAATTTAATATCATCATTATCCACAACAATCCTTTTTATCAAAAGCAAGTTAAATTATATCAAAAAATAACAATGATAGCAATGATAAGAAATCAAAATTAGTAAAAGTGCCTGACTCGTTAAGTTAGAAAAAGTGCCTGACACCATATACCGATAAGTGTCTAACCCCATTCCCCCATTATGTCAAACCATATTACTTATGCTATAATAACATCAGTAAATTTTATAAAGAAAGGGGGTTGTTATGATTGATATCGAAATACTCAAACAAGAGATAGTTAAAAGACTTAAACCACTTGATCCTGATAAAATAATCTTATTTGGTAGCTATGCTTATGGCACTCCCAATGAGAATAGTGATATAGATCTTTATGTTGTTACAAAAGATGAGTTTATTCCTCAAAATTACAGGGAAAAGAGAACTATATCTAAAGCAGTCTCAAAAGCTATAAGAGATTTAAGAAGCAATATTGCCATAGATTTGATCGTCCATACAAAAAATATGTCAGATAAGTTTAGAGAACTCAATAGCTCTTTTTCTAAAGAAATATTAACGCAAGGCGAGGTTCTATTGTGAATCAAAAAATAGCAGTAGAATGGCTGAAAGCTTCTTATAGTGATATTGTTGTCCTTGATAAGATTTTTTTAGATGATTTCATTACCCATATAACAGCGTTTCATTCACAGCAATCAGTAGAAAAATCTTTTAAAGCTATCTTGGAATATCACGAGAGAAAAGTACCAAAAAAACATGATCTTCTCATGCTGAAAGACTTGGTTCAAAGCTATATTTCAGTCGATAGTGAGGAAATTCTTGATGATTTAAATGATCTATATATTGAGTCTCGTTACCCAGGAAGTTTTGGTTTGCTTCCTTGCGGTAAACCAACACTAGAAGACGCAAAAAAATTTTATGATTTCGCAAATGAATTTTTTAGTCGGGTCTGCAAGCTTCTAGAAATAAATTTGGAAGAAATAAAAGACAAATAGTTTAAAAAAGTAACTAACCAATTATCAATTATCAAAAAAATAAATAAAGCAATGACATCATCACTAGATATATCTTGCCAATGCGCTTATGGAAATATTTAAAAACTTGGATATGTTAGACTTAGAATAACCATATTCATATGCTTTTTTGATATTTTGTATTCGGTTTATATCTCTGTCATTCTCAAAAAAATCTTCGAGCCTTTTTGTGAGCATTATCTCTTTTCCATCTTTTACTACTTTTTTTGGTTCTGTATAAACTTTTTGCATATACTCTTCACTCATATCACTGCTGATAAAGCCCACATAGTCATCTTTTGACATTTTAAGTATTTTAGAATTATCTAGTAAATCAAAGTGCTTATATTGGTGCAGATATTGAAATAGTGATTGGTATTTGTAATGTGCAATCTGTTTAACAACATTTGCTTTTATAGGATTTCTCTCTATGTATTTTGCTACTATCCAAAAATGTTCATCATCAAATAGATAGTTTGAAAAAAATCTACTTTGCCAAAGATGTCCACATCTTTTATGTTTTTTATTGAAGTAGCTTGAATAACTTGCATTTAAATGTCTTATTGCGTCAGATATATTTGTCTTGGTTGTCTCTATAAGTAGGTGATAATGATTGTTCATGAGACAATATGCATGAATAATTACTTTATAAGTTTTTGATACATATTTTAAGATATCTAAAAAAGCATCAAAATCTTCTTCTTCATAAAATAAAATATTGTTCTTCTTTCAACCCCTCTGTTTATAACATGGTAAAAGCCCACTTTTCCCGACTTCGTCAAAAAGCACTACAAAATTAAATAAAAAGATATAAAAGTGCCTAAAATAGGTACAATTAAATTTCAACTTGCTCTGTAGTGCC
>JALUNR010000230.1 GCA_027055005.1 Campylobacterales bacterium | reverse complement strand
ATGGAGATAATTATAGTTTGAGTATAGGAGTAGGTTTTCATTTTGATGATAGCTTAAACAAATCAATACAGTTAAAAAAGATAGAGTTGCTAAACTTGCAAACTGCAAAAACAAATCTTTTGATAAACAGAAAATCTCAATATTTTTCATATAAATCAAAATATAACTTAGCAAAAAACTCTTACTTTGCTATAAAAAGAGATTTGAAAAATACAAACAAACTACTTTTAGAGATAAAAAAAGCTTATTTACAACGATTTATGGATTTAAATACTTACTTACAAACTCTTGGTGAAATAATTACAACCAAAGAAAGAAAGATCGATGCAAAATATCAAATGATTCAAAATGCAACTATTTTAAACTACCTTTCAAGTGGAGTGATATTTCATGACTAAAAAAAGAGATATGATACTGCATTGTCAAGATATTGTAAAAATTTATGATGAGGGAGAGTTAAAAGTTAAAGTTTTACATGAAATAAATCTTGATGTTTACAAAGGCGAACTTCTTATGCTTGTAGGACCTTCAGGATGTGGAAAAACTACTTTTGTTTCTGTTATTACTGGATTACTTGGATTTGAGGGAGGAGAGTGTAAAGTTTTGGGAAGAGATTTGTCAAAAATGAGTGATGAAGAGAAAACTATCTTTAGAGGGAAAGAGATAGGTTTTGTTTTTCAGTCTTTTAATCTCATACCAGCACTGAGTGCTATTGAAAATGTAGCTCTTCCTCTCACTATATTTGGTGTTGATAAAAAAGAAGCACTTTCTCGCTCGTTGAAAATGTTAAAAGCTGTTGGTTTAGGAAACAAAGAAAACTTTTTACCTGGAAATTTAAGTGGTGGGCAACAACAAAGAGTTGCTATAGCAAGAGCTTTGGTACATAACCCAAAGTTAGTGATTTGTGATGAACCAACAAGTAGTTTAGATCACAAATCAGGTCAAACAGTGATGGAACTTTTGACAAAACTGATAAAAGAAAATAATATGACTATGATAGTAGTTACTCATGATAACAGGATATACAAATATGCAGATAGGATAGCTCATATGGAAGATGGAAAAATAAATAAAATTGAGGAAATTAAAAAATGAAAAGATTTTTTGTACTACTGTTTTTATCATTGATAGGTTTAAGTATAGCGATAGTAGTTATATTTTATGCAGATAAATCAAAAACAAGCAATACAGTAAAACTACCTACCATAAAACTTCCTTTTAACTCTTTTATAGCAGGAACTGGGATTGTTGAGGCAGGAAGTAAAAATATAGTAGTTGGTAGTAGTGTTTCTGGAGTTGTCAAAAAAGTTTACATTCAAAGTGGAGATAAGATAAAAAAAGGGGAGTTGCTTTTTGAGATAGATGACAGTTTGATAAAAGCAAAACTTTTAAGTATAAAACATCAATTTGACTTGATAGAGAGTTTAAAAAAAGTATCTCCAAACTTGGTAACAAAAGAGAAATATTTAAAGTTAAAAGATGAACTTTATCAACTGCAAAAACAAGAAAAACTCTATAAGATTTATTCTCCGATAGATGGGATAGTTTTAAGTTGCGATATAAGTAAAGGAGCTTTTTTTGATAAAAATTCTAAAGCTCTTGTGATAGGAAGTAAAAAGTTAAATGTAAAAGTAAGTATAAATGAGTTTGATATATCAAAGTTTAAAGATGGTTCAAAAGCTGTTGCTTATATAAGGGGAGATGATACAAAAAAAATAGACTTGGATTATCTTTATACTATTCCATATGTCAAAGCTAAAACAACCCTTACAGGAAGTCCTACAGAAAGAACAGATACAAGAGTTTTACAAGTTGTATATCAAATAAAAAATACAAATCAACTTCCACTATATGTGGGAGAAGAGTTGGATGTATTTATAAAAGAGTAGAGATGTTTGAAGTTGCTATCAAAATGCTTATGCATGATAAAACTAAGTTTATCGGACTCTTTGTAGGTATAGGATTTACTGCATTTTTAGTAACATTTGCTTTTGCATATTTTGCAGGTTTCATGACAAGAGGTTTTGCACTTGTTGGTGAAAACCCTTCAGCAGATATTTGGGTGATGGACAATGCTGTAAACTCTACTGAAGCTACTATAAATCTAAGTGATAGTTCCTTGCCTTTAGTAAAAAGTGTAAAAGGGGTAAATTATGCCTCATCACTCTATCTTGGAGATGTTACTGCAAGATTTCCAAATGGACACTTTCAATCATTTCAAATCATAGGTGTAGATGATGCAACACTTAGTGGAACTCCAAATCCAACAAATAAACTTGGAGCAAAAATCTTGCATATGCCACAAAGTATTATCGTAGATAGTGGTGGTACAAGTGATAAACTACAAACTCCTACCAATAAAAAAGATATGTGGGCTTATGATGGAGTTCATCTCAACTCTCCAACAAGAAGATTAAGATATGGAGATGAACTTTTGATAAATGATAAAAGAGTAGTCGTAAGAGGAGTATCTAAAACTATACCAAGATTTCCTCCTCGACCACTAATTTATACAACTCAAAGTAATTTTAAAAGACTGATACTTGGAGAAAAGAGATATATCACATTTATTTTAGTAAAAGTTCAAAAAGGATTTTCCCCTAAAGCTGTAGCCAACAATATAATAAAACAAACAGGACTTAAAGCTATCACAAGTGCAGAGTTTAAAAGAGAGACTGTACTTTGGTATCTTATAAATTCAGAAGATGTTGGAGATATGGTAAATATGGTTATACTTGCTATGTTGGTAGGATTTGGAGTAACAGGTGTCATGCTTTATATGTTTACTTATGAAAACTTAAAACAGTATGCAGTGCTAAAAGCGATGGGAGCTTCTAACTCTAAGCTTATAAATATGGTTTTTACACAAGTATTTGCAGGAGTGGTTATAGGAAGTGGGATAGGTATAGGAGTTTGTACTATTGTTGGAGAGAGTATAGCAAGTGTGGATTTTCCATTTCGCCTAATGTGGTTTGCCCCACTACTTGGTTTTTTAGGAGTTTTGATAGTTAGTATAACAGCTGCTTTTTTTAGTGTAAAACCTATCTTAAAAATGGAAGTAGGAGTTGTTTTTGCAGGGAGGTGAAAAAGTTTATTATTTAAGTTAAAATATAACTTTTACTTTATCTCAACTACATAAGTAAAATCTTTATCGGAAGAAAGATGATATAGTCCACTACTAAGCAAAATTTTAAGCTCATTTGTTTCTATATATCGATCATGAAAACTATTATCATTATATTGACGTCCTTGAATAGTCCAATTATTACATAAAGATTTTAATTCTTCTTTTTTGCTTTGAGAAAGAGGATTTCTTCTATTGATAATAGAACCACTCTCAATAGTTAAATCTAAAGTTTTATGTGGAACTATATCATTTAATAGATTTTTATTTTCATTCCATTGTGATGTATTATTGTCAATATAGCTATCTGAAACTTTAACCCATTCTGCATCTGATAGTAAAGCTTTTATATGTTGTTGTGCTTTATTTTTATCTAAATGATTTGGATACATTCCTCCAAATCGTAACTTGAGCTTCTCATAATTATTCATTATATTTAAAGTAACAAAAGTGTGAGTATTAGCAATATCTATTAGCATCAATTTTAATAAGCTATTATGTACTAATTCTTCATCACTACATTGTGGAATGATATTTATCAATGGATCATTATTAAGTTGCATAGGCATAGCAGGATCTTGTAAAATAGTATGATTTTCTCTTATATCAAAAGTTTGAATAAACTTTAATAATCTTCTAACTTTATCAGTATCAAAATCATCTTGAAATTTATATTTTATATATTCGCTGATTAAAGAATCACATAATGCTAAATCTGCCACTATTTACCTCTGTTTATATGATAAATCTCTTTAAGTGTTGCATCATAAAAACCTGATGGAAAACTATTTTCCCCATTTTTATCAATAAATTTACCATTTTTTCCTATTTCTATTTGCTCAAAAGGCTTATTTAATTCCTTATAATGGATTATCACTTCATTAGATTTTAAAACTCCTTGAAACACTTCATATCTTAAACGATTTATTAAGTGGTCGTTATGAGTTTCTATAATAACTTGAATACCTTTAGAAGCAATAAATGCTAAAAATTCACCTAACTTAGATTGTGCTTTTGGATGAAGATGGATTTCAGGATTTTCAATTATTATAATTTGGTCTTTTTTTGCTGATAAACAAATAATTAAAATCGCGGTAATATAACTAATACCAGAACCAATATTTTTTGGTCTTACAAAATCATTGCTGTTTTTAAATCTTGCTTTTACTTTATTTGTTTCTTTTATACCCTCTGTTTCTAATGTAGTATCTAAAATATGGTTTAACCAATAATTTACTTGTCTATCTAAAAATTCTTGAGTAATTTTACTCTCTTCAATAAGTTCAGGTATTACTTTATATTTATCTTTTCTTGCTTTTTCTAAAAAACTTATTGCATATTCTCCATAAATACCAAAACGATCAAGAGGGTTTGTATTTTTTTCATAAGTATCTTGTGGACCGATTCTATCAGCAGATAAAAACACCAAATTCCCTTTTGAATATGATATTTTTTGTTCAATTGAACCAATAGATAATTTACAATCATAAGTATCATCTCTTTTAAAAATATACTCTAATTCTCCATCAAATCCTATAATTTTAATACTATAATCATCAACATCTAAATTAAAATTTATAACTTCATCACTATTTGATAAAAAATCTAAATATCTATGAAGAGGAGATGAATAATCTTTATTTGCATCTAATGCAAGTTTCAATATAGATTGAATAACAGATGATTTACCACTAGCATTGGTTCCTGTTAAAATTGTTAAATTTTTGAACTCTAACTCTTCATTTTCAAAACATTTAAAATTATTGATAATCAATTTTTTTATCATAGTTTAAACTCCTCTAAAATTTCATCCATTCTGTCAAATCTTGCTTTTACACTAACAGAACTATCAACTCTTTGTGTAATAGAAGAGATAAATTTTTCATCTTCAAATAGTTTATCTATTTTTTGATTTATGGGAGAAAATACTTTTATTTTTTCCATTTGAGCATATAAATAAGATAAACTTTCCATTAATGCCATATTGATAGGTCGTTTTCTCTTCTTTTTTGGTATTCTAAAGCCATCTTTTCCACGAAGTCTATAGCTTTGTTTCATTATATTATCAAATAGTATTCTTAAATTCTCTCTTGTTTCATTATCAGTTTGATTTAAAAATATCATTGATTTACCTAAAAACTCATCAATATCACTTTTATACTCAACTAACTCTCCATTGTTAAGTTTAAGTAATTTCTTTTTCCATAAATAAAAAGACAATACTCTTAAAATCATATATTTATCTTTCATTCTAGTTGGACTTATTGCATTTCCAGTTGCCTTTTTAAAAGAATCAAGAGAAGATAGTTTTTCTAACAATTTTGTAGATTCCCCTTGATAAAGTGCATTTCTCATCTCTTGATTATTTAAAGTTGTTCCTTTTCTATTTACTCTTTCAAATATATCAAATTTAATCCTATCAGGAGTAGGAGGTATGATTGTTTGAGTTACAAATTGATATCTAGCTATTTTAGTTCTTTCTGCTGGTGATAAATCTTTATATCTTTTTCCTCTTAAATTAGGCAAAATTGATAGAGAGTGAGATAGAGGAAATTTATTATCCAAAAATTCAAAAAGAGAAGTTAGTCTTTGTTTACCATCTACTACTTGGATTACTCCTCCCTCTCCTTCAAAAAAATATATCATTGGTAAAGGAATTCCCATAAGAATTGATTCAATTAATTCAGATTTTTGTTTTAATTTCCATACAAATTCTCTTTGGAAATCTGGTGCCAAAATTAACATTTTATCTTCATAATCAGTTTTTAATTCTCTTACAGAAAACATATCTCTTTGTATTTTTACTTCAGCTGGATAAATAGTAAGCTCATCATCACTATTTAGCTCTAATCCAGTATCTCCTTCTAATTCATCTGATATAGCATCATCTTCTATTTCTATATATGATAAAATATGTTCAAATTTTTCTTTTTCGATTTTTTTACTACCTTGAACAAAAAAATCTCCACCTAAGATTTTTTCACTAATTTCACTATTGATAATTTTATCTTCTTTAAAGAGATTTCTAGTAATTTCTATCTCTATTCTATATTCATTGTCATCATCAAGATACAATTCTTTAGAAATTTTACCTAGAGCATAAATACCTATATCTAGCAAATCAACTACTTCACCATTACTTAAAGTTCTTCTCTCAATTGAGCGATTATCTTTACTAATTTTAACGATACAATAATCCTCACATTTAGCATCTTTAAAATAATCTTTTCTAACTCTCCAAGATTGTTTTTTAAAGCTTTTTAAAGTTTCATTTACATTTGCATTTTCATTACATCTATCACAAAACCACTTATCTGGATTCCCTAAAAGTAACCAATAACCCATTTATGCCCCACTTTATATTTTCTAACAAGTATTTTATCATTTTAAGATTATAAGTGATGATTTTCAAATTTTTATAATCTTACTCCATTCCTCTTTTTTTCACATCCCTTATATAAAACCTAAGAACTTTATCAGGATACTTTTTTGTTAAACTTTCATAAACTTCTTTATCTTTTTCTCCACTATCTCCAAACATAACCCACTTCATGTTGGGATATAGTTGTATTAGTTTTTCTATTTTTTGCATTTTATATTTGTATTGGTCACTCAAAGGATCTTTGTTTTTTCCATGAGCTTTTTTTAGTATCAAGATATGTTTTGGGAAGTTGTGATAGTTTAAAAATCCCTCTATTGGGTTAAAAAGTTGCTGTGGTGAGCCTGAGAGTATAAAAAGAGGGGTTGGTAAATTTTTAGGATTTTGGGCAAGTATCTTTTCAAATCTTTCTTTCAAACCTTTTACTAGTTTTCTTTGTTTGTAGTTTTTAAAAACAGTGTTGTATGCAAGTTTCAACTTGTTAGGGACATTCGATACTATTATCGTATCATCAAAATCAGATATGATGCCTATCATCTTTTTATCTATGATAGTTGCTTTTGAGGTAAGTGTATCTGGATTATTTTTTATCTTTAACTTTATAGGATAGTAACCAGTTTTTAAACCTTTTTTTAAAGTTACATCAAACTGAAAATACCCCTCAAAATCACTTTTTTCATAGAACTTTTCATGATTTATCTCTACTTCCACTGTTTTGTTTTTTATCTCATTATTTATCAATTCTTTGGCTCGTCTATAGATATTTTGAAAAAAGTTATCGGATTTTTTTACCTCTTTAAACTCTTTTTTGTGAAGTAGTCTTCCTTGTATGATAACTTCATGAGAGTTTCCATAACTGTTATAAATCTCTATGTTATCACTTGCTTTCATACTTACACTAATAAAAAGTGAGATAAATAGTAAAAATTTCAAGAGCATTTTAATCCTTATTTCATTTTTAAATAGTATAACATAACAAAAGGAAATCTCATGATAAACAAAAACATAATAGCCTTAGGATTTGTAAGTTTTTTTACTGATTTAGCTTCATCAGTTGTTACTTCCATTTTACCTCTTTATATAGTGTATGTTTTAGGAGAGGGAGTTGATAAGCTTGGGTTTGTGGTAGGAGTTGCTACTTTTGTTTCTTATGGATTTAGATTTGTTTTTGGGTATTTTAGCGATAAGTACCAGATAGTAAAACCTTTTGTGGTAAGTGGTTATCTTTTATCAGCAGTTACCAAACCTTTGCTTTACTTTGCATCCTCTTGGGTTGGGATTGCTGGACTTAGAGGTTTGGAGAGAGTTGGAAAGGCTGTTAGAAGTGCTTCTAAAGATAGTCTTATATCTGCTTATTCAGCTAAAAACAAACATGGTAAAACTTTTGGTTTTCATAAAACTATGGATATAGCTGGTGAGCTTATGGGAAGTATTATTGCTTTTTTAGCTTTGTATTATTTTGGAGAGTCAAAAGAGATTTTTAAAAATCTTTTTGCTTTTACTTTGATACCAGGGATAATATCGGTTATAATAGTTATCTTTTTTGTTAAAGATGCCCCATACAAGAAAAAGCAAACTTCTAAACTATCTTTAAAAGATGATATAAAACTACTTCCTGTTTTGCTAATCTTTTTTGCTTTTACATTTTTTATGTTTAATGATTCATTTTTTTTGATAAAAGCAAAAGAGGCTGGATTTAGTTTAGAGTATATCCCTTTGCTTGTAATACTTTTAAACTTTACTCAAACACTTTTAAGTTACTTTTTTGGGTTGAAGATAGATAAGATTGGAGCAGAAAAAGTCCTTCTTTTTGCTTTTTTCTTTGGGATAATTTCGATGTTCTTTTTGTACTTTGATTTTATAATATTTGGATTTATAACTTTGGGAGTATTTTTAGTTGCAAGTGTAAACTCTATAAGGGCATATATATCTAAAAAGGCAAAAAACAAAGGAAGTGTATTTGGAGTTTTTTATGGTGGAGTTGCTTTAAGTGGTGCTTTGGGAGCTGTTTTTACAGGTATGATTTGGAAATACTTTGGAGAGGATGTTGCTACTATTGTTTCACTTATAGCTTTGGTTATTATAGGGATTTTATTTTTGATTTTTAGAAGAAAAGTTTAACTCTTTTTCTTCTTATTTTTCTTATTTTCACTTGAAAATTTTATCAAATCCTCAGTTGTTACAACATCTTCAGGTAAGTTTTTAAAGCACTCTTCTAAAACTTTTCCAGCACTTACTGCATCAGCATAGGCTCTGTGATGTTCTCCTATGTCTATGTTTAAAAACTCTCTTAAAAATGCAAGTCCGTGTTTTGGCGCTTCTATCGTTTTTCTTGATAAGTCAACTGTACAAAACTTTCTGTTTAGTAACTCTTCAAGTCCAACTACTTTCATAGAGGCTGATATAAATCCATAATCAAACTTTACATTGTGAGCAACAAATACATCGTCTTTTAAAAATAGTTTAAAATCTTGTAAAACTTTTTTTAGTGATGGTGCATCTTTTAAGTCCTCTTTTGTGATTTTTGTAAGCCTTGTAATAGCTGGTGGAATAAAATCTGCATATATATATGACTCAAATCTATCTATAATCTCACCATCTTTTATTTTTATTGCACCTATTTCTATAATTTGATTTCGTATAGGAGAGTTCCCATTTGTTTCTATATCAACTATACAATAAGTTTCATTCCGAAAATTATGTTTTTTAGTTTTTAAATATACTTTGTCAGTATTTTCTTCTATTGGTAATCCCAAAAAGTTTAAAGTTTCAAAATTTACATCTATATCATAATGTTGTGATAACCTTTGCAAACATTTATCAAACTCAACTTTTGGAAGTTCATCATCTTTTTCTAACTTTTTGATTAAGTTATCAAATTTTTCCATTTTTTGCCATTTCTATAAAGTTTTTAAGCTTAATTGTATCTTTTTTACCTTTAGTTTTTTCTACTCCACTACTTACATCTACTCCATAAAAGCCTTTATTCAAAACTTTTGTTAAATTATTTTCATTTAATCCACCAGCTAAAATTATTTTTGATGTATCAATATCTTTAAACCAATCTATATTTATTCTTTTCCCTTCTCCTCCATAGCCATCAACAAATGCATCTACTATTCTATATTCATTATTATATTTTAAGATATCATCTCTGCTTTTGACTCTTGCTACTTTTATATGTGGAATTGTCAATACATCATAAAACTCTTTTTTAGCATCAAAGTGTATTTGTGCAAGTGTTATAAAAATTTCATTTGATATTTTATTTATCATACTTGCATCGGTCTCTACAAAAAGTCCTACTTTTTCAACAAATGGTGGAAGTTTTTTTATTATTTTTTTAGCATCATATGGAGATATAAATCTTGGAGATTTCTCATAAAAAACAAATCCCAAAGCATCAGCACCAAAATCAATAGCAATTTTTGCATCTTCATAATTTGTAATACCACATATTTTAACTCTCATCTAAACTCCTTTATGCTAAATTATACATTATAAATTAAAATAAAACAAAAAAGGTAATAGGTGGATTTTTTATCGCTTGATTATAGAGATCCTTTATATGGATTTTTTTTACTCTTTGCAGTTGTTGTCATAATCTATGCTACAAATTATTGGGCTAGATTTTTCAAAAGAAGAGATGATAAACAAAGTATAGAAAAATTTATAAAAACTTTTGATACTTCATCATCATTTAGTGAATATAAACAAATGATACAAAAACAAAATCTTCCAACAGAATCAATAATACTTATGGCTCTTTCTTATGATAGAAATGGAGAGTATGAAAAATCTATAGAGATATACTTAACACTTTTAAAAACAACTTTTGATAATAAACAAAGAAGAAATATACTAACACTTTTAGGAAAAACTTATTATAGAGCTGGTTTTTTATATAAATCAAGAGATATTCTCTTAGCAACTCTAAAAATATATCCAAAAAATGAAGAAGCTTTAACATACTTAATTTCTATATATGAAAGTCTTAGAGAATACAATAAAGCTATCGAAATATTAAAAGTTTTAGAAAATATAAATGGAGATATGAGTGATAAAAAGTTATACTTCAATGTACTTTATATTTTACATGATGCAATACTAACTAACAATGAAAAAATAGAAAAAATAATATCACTTGGTATAAAAAATAAAATAATACAAAGAAAACTTTTTGAATTTATCACTATAAAAAATCTTGAATTATCAGAAGATATTTTAAAATATTTTGATTTTAATAATATTATTGATTTAATTTGGGATCACGAAGAAGAACTTTTTAGTAAAAAACTTATACAAGAAAATAAACTTTTAAGTGAAATATATACAGCAAAAGGAAAATATAACTTTTCAGATAAAAGTGATAATTTTGAACTAAATACACTTATAAAGTTATCAAAATTGAAAGATAAATCAGCTGATTTATCTTTTACATATAGTTGTAAAAAATGTAAAAATGTTTTTCCATTATATTTTTATAGATGTCCTGTTTGTAAAAATATAAATTCTGCATCGGTAGAAATAACACTAACAAGAAGAGAGTATGAAACAGGTTCATTTGTATAGCGATGGTTCATCCTTGGGAAACCCAGGGTTTGGTGGGTATTGTGCAATTTTAAAGTTTGGAAAACATCAAAAAATAGTAAGTGGTGGCGAAATAAATGTAACAAATAATCAAATGGAATTAAAAGCTGTTATAGAAGGACTTAAAGCACTAAAAGAGCCTTGTAAAGTGATAATAACAAGTGATAGTAACTATGTAGTAAAAGCTATAAATGAGTGGCTTAAAAACTGGATTAAGAAAAATTTTAAAGGTGTGAAAAACCCTGATCTTTGGAAAGAATTTTTAGAAGTTTCAAAAGCTCACAAACTAAAAGCTATCTGGGTAAAAGGACACGATGGACATAAAGAAAATGAACTTTGTGATACAATAGCAAAACAAGAAGCAACAAGGTTGAAAGATGGGGAATAATTTAAACTTTTCGGAGTTAGAAAATTTATTAAATTACAAATTTAAAAACAAAGATTTAGTTTTAGAGGCACTAACTCATAAGAGTTGTAAAAAAAACTATAACAATGAAAGATTAGAGTTTTTAGGAGATGCTGTACTTGATTTAGTAGTTGGAGAATATTTATACAATAAGTTTCCAAAAACTGCTGAAGGAAATTTATCAAAACTTAGGGCTTCACTTGTAAATGAAAAAGGATTTGAAAAGTTAGCAAAATTACTTAATCTAGGGATCTATATTCAAATTTCACAAGCAGAAGAAAATAATAATGGAAGAAATAAAGCTTCTATTTTAGCAAATACTTTTGAAGCTATAATGGGTTGTATATACTTAGAAAGTGGGCTTGATAAGGTTAAAGATATAGTATTGAACTTACTTTCAAAAGAGTATCCAAAGATAGATTTAGAATCAGTATTTAAAGATTATAAAACAACTTTGCAAGAGTTAACACAAGCTAGATATGGTGTTATACCAAAATATGAAGTAATAAAAGCAACTGGACCAGATCATAAAAAAGAGTTTACAATACAAATAAGTATAGATGGAAAAGTTTTAGGAAAAGGTTTAGGAAAAAGTAAAAAAGAAGCTCAACAAGATGTAGCAAAAAAGGTGATCAAGATTTTAAAGGAACAAAATGAATAGTTTTGGACAAAGATTTAGTTTTACTACTTTTGGAGAATCTCATGGTAAAGCTATCGGTTGTGTAGTTGATGGTGTACCTGCTGGTATAGAGATAGATGAAGATTTTATTCAATGTGAGTTAGATAGAAGAAAACCAGGTGGAGAGTATGCAACAAAAAGAAAAGAAGATGACAAAGTAGAAATTTTAAGTGGAGTTTTTGAGGGAATTAGTACAGGAACACCAATAGCAATGATTATCTACAATAAAAATCAAAAAAGTAAAGATTACTCAAATATAAAAGATTTATTTCGTCCAGGACATGCTGATTTTACTTATTTTCATAAATATGGAATAAGAGATTATAGAGGAGGGGGAAGAAGTAGTGCTAGAGAGACTGCTAGTAGAGTTGCAGCTGGAGCAATTGCAAAACTTTTTTTAAATGAACTTGATATAAAAGTTTTTAGTGGAGTTTCTGCAATAGATGGAATAAATGCAAATAACTTTGATTTTAACTATGCAAAAAAGAGTGAAATTTACTGCTTAGATCCAGAAATAGACAATATTTGTAAACAAAGAGTTATCAATGCAAAAGATTCTCATGACTCAGTTGGTGGAAGTGTTACGATAAAAATAAAAAATTCTCCAATAGGATTAGGAGAACCAATATACTATAAAATGGACTCAGTGTTAGCAGATGCTATGATGAGTATAAATGGTGTAAAAGCAATAGAAATAGGTGAGGGATTTAATGTAGTAAATTTAAGAGGAAGCCAAAATAATGATGAAATTTCAGAAAAAGGCTTTTTATCAAATAAAAGTGGAGGAATACTTGGAGGTATAACAAATGGTGATGATATCAACTTAAAAGTTTATTTTAAACCTACTCCTTCTATATTTAAACCTCTAAAAACAATAAATAAAAATAATGAAGAACAAATTTTAGAACTAAAAGGAAGACATGATCCATGTATTGCTATAAGAGGAAGTATAGTTGCTGAAGCAATGGCAGCAATTGTTATAGCAGATATGTTACTTCTAAATCTTGGAAGAGATATAAAAAGTGTTAAACAGGCTTACCTTAAACAATAATCAATTTAATATATTTTATCATATTAATTTTTAGTTACTTTTATATTAAATATAGCTATTTATTGTCGATATACTCTATAAGGAAAAGAAAAATTTAGGGAATATAAGTCAAATGAAAAACATTTTAGAAAATATAACTTTAACAAAAAAAGTTGCTTTTTATATATATTTTATTGTTATAGGATTTATCTCACTTATTTTGTTTGATGCTTTTTTTGATGAAATAGATACTAAAGAGTATAAAACTATTCATCTATCGCTCGATATCTTTGCTTCTATTATTATAACAACAGCTGGCTTTAATATAATCAATAGTTTTAAAAAATTAATTGCTGATTTAAATAAAAGAGTAGAAGAAAAAACAAAAGATTTGGAAGAACTAAATAAAGTATTAGAAGAAAAAGTTAGAAGAGAAGTCGAACAAAACAGAAAAAAAGATAAGATTATGTATCAGCACTCAAGACTAGCTTCAATGGGTGAAATGGTAGGTAATATAGCTCATCAATGGAGGCAACCACTAAATTCCCTAAGTATTATTATACAAAGTTTTGGTATAAAAAATATGACTGGAAAGCTAAGTAATGAGTTTATAGAAAAACAAGTAGAAGAGGGTCTTAGAATATCAAATATGATGTCAAGAACCATAGATGACTTTAGAAACTTCTTTAACCCTGATAATTCAAAAGAGTATTTTAATCTTAAAGACACCATAAATGATACCATACAATTTATTCAGGAAAAAGATATTCAGATCATATTAAATTGTAAAAATAATATAAATATATATGGACATAAAAATGAATTTTCACAAGTAATGCTAAATCTTTTAAATAATTCAATAGATCAATTTAACAAAATAAAAGGTAAATATGACAAAAAGATACTAATAAATATACAAAAAAGTGGAGATACACAAATAATAACATTTATAGATAATGCAGGTGGAATACAAGAATCTATAATGGAAAAAATATTTGATCCATACTTTACAACAAAACATCAATCAGTTGGAACAGGAATTGGCTTATTTATGACAAGACAAATTATTCAAAAACAGATGAGAGGAAATATTTATGCTAAAAATATAGTTTTAAACTTTGATCACAGTTCATATAAATGTGCTAAATTTATAATAGAACTTCCAATCTTTCAAACAAATGTAAAAAAAATAAACGGAAAGTTATCAATAGCTTAAGAAGAAAAGTTAATTTTCCTCAAAATCTTAAAAAAAATAATTAAAATCAAACTTTTTTTTACTCATAAAAAGTATCATTTTCCCTTTATAATTGGGCTTTTAGTAAAATATTTTAAACAAATTTATAAAAAAATAATTAAATATTTGATATAATTTAAAAATAAAAGAATTAATTAGGAGTTAATGATGGATTTAAATAGCTTAAAAGATATAGAACTTCTCTATGTAGAAGATGATAAAGATGTACTAAATCAAACTAAACTTATTTTAGATGATTTTGTAAAAAATGTTTCAGTAGCAGAAGATGGAGAAGAAGCACTTGAAATGTTAAAAGCTAATAAGTATGATATAATAGTTGCTGATATTAATATGCCGAAGATGAATGGTATAGATATGATAAAAGCTATAAAACAAGATTTAAATCTTGATATACCTTGTATTATAACAACTGCACATACAGATACTGAATATCTACTAGATGCCATAAATCTAAAGGTAGATGGTTATATTGTAAAACCTATAAATATAAAAGATTTGATAAATACTATTTACAATGTAATGCTTCCTATAATACAAAAGAAACAAATAGAGGGTTGTGCTCATGTTGTAGAATCTCTTTCTGCACTAGTAGGTGGTAAAAAAATAGAAATACTTCAATTTATCATAAACAATTTAGATGAAGAAAAAGTTTTCCATGGTTCATATCAAGATATTATGGAAGCACTGGATGTAAGTAAACCAACAGTTGTAAATATGTTTAAACAACTTATAAGTGCTGGAATATTAGAAAAAATAAAAAATAAAGTATATAGATTCAAAAGAGTTGATCTTATAAGCTAATTTCAACACCTTTGTATATAATAGTAAAAATTAATACAAAGGTGAACAAATGAAAAAAATTTTATTTCTTATTGCAACAGCTATATCTTTATTAGCTAACAATCCAAAAGCTATCATCCATACAAATCAGGGGGATATAACTTTAGAGCTATATCCTAAGATTGCCCCGCTTGCAGTAAAAAATTTTATTGCTCTTTCCAAAAAAAATTATTATAAAAGTACTATCTTTCACAGAGTTATAAAAGGTTTTATGATACAAGGTGGAGATCCAACTGGAACTGGAATGGGTGGGAAAAGTATATATGGGAAAGAGTTTAAAAATGAATATGCCCCAAATGTTACTTTTGATCACTCTGGAATCCTAGCAATGGCAAATAAAGGACCAAATACAAATGGTAGTCAATTTTTTATAACAGTAGCTCCAACTCCTTGGTTAAATGGAGGATATACTATCTTTGGAAATGTTATAGATGGATTTGATACAGTTTTAAAAATAGATAGTGTAAAAACTGGTGCAATGGATAAACCTATAAAAGATCAAGTTATAAAAAGTATAGAGATAAAAGAGTAAAGTTAACTCTTTATCTCTAAAAAAATCAATTTTTTTCTATATTTTGTATCTTTTTACCTACAAATAGTAGTGTAAGACCATCCATAAGTAAACTTATTGATACAAATATTCCTATAAGCCATGCTTCCTCAGCAAAAGAACTCCAAGATGTCAAAAATATTATAGCAAGTATAACAGAGAAAACACCATTTAAAAACCAAACCCACCAACCAGTATTAGGTTTCATATTACTTCCAAGTGCAAAACTTGCAAAAGCATCTGTTAAAAAATAAATAACAAGTAAAAGCCCTAATGCTTGTACACCTGTAAAAGGATCTACTAGTATCAATAAACCTGTTGCTATAAGTAGAAAAGTTTTTAGCCATCCAAGCCAATCTTTTGCATTTGTTTTAAGTGTTAAAAACCCAGCAACTATTCCACCAAACAACATTAACCAAGCTATAAATGAAATAGTAGCCAAAGTTGTAAAAAGGGGAAATATAATCCCCACAAACCCTACTATTGTTAAAATAACTCCTACTAAAACTGTGTGTTTACCTACTTTGGGTAGTAAATCTACATCACTTGGTAACAATCCATAATTCCACATTTTTTCCTCCTATTTTTCAGTATTTTTTAAGTCCTTTTTAACTTCATTTTTAAATCTACCTGCTTCTTTTATAGCTTTTTGCATCTGTTTTTTCTCATAGCTCTCTACTTGTTGCTCTGCACTTTGGTGAGATTTGTTAGAAACCTTCTCTTTTTCACTTCTAAATTTTTTCATAAAAGATCCAAAACTATTCTTTAAGTCATCATACAACTTTTCTACTTTATTTTTACCTTTTATCTCTTTTTCGACATTTGATATAGACTTTTCTAAGTTTTTATAAACTTTTGAATCTCCATCTACATATCCAAGATAAACAGCTTTTTTTAGTTCATTATCTGCTAAATTTAAGAGTTTTGTAGCTTCATCTTTTTTCTTTTTATCTAGTTTTGATGCACTTCCTATCAAATCTTGAGCCATTATCAAAGAGGTTGGAACAACTACTTTTTGTCCTACTAAAGTATTAAAGCCATCTATCAAAGTTGCCATTGCACCTTTTGTATCTTTTTCTTCCAACTGTTTGATGGATGTTTTTATAAAAGCAGGATAGGCATCCATAGGAAGATACATAGTTGTTATATCCATTTCATCTTTTAAAGGTATCAAAATATCTCTTGCTGATTGGGTTTTATGATGTTTTAAAAGTGTAATTGCACTATTTAGTGCTAATTTTATATCCTTTGCACTTCCATCAAATGCAAAAACTTCAACTCTGTTTTCAACCGGGATAAGTTTAAGTTTTGGATTTTGTTTTAAAACTTCATCAAACTTTTTATCTGATTGTTTTAAAAGTTTGATCGCTTCTTTGTTTTTACCATATTTTAAAGCTGTTAAAGCTTTAAAAGTATCACCTAAAGCAACCGAAATCTCTTTTGAAGTTTTATCAAAGATTTTATTTTGCCTTTCAGCTTCACCTTTGATACTTTTTTGAACCATTTGTTTATGTGTTAGTTTCAACTGAGTATCTTTTGCTGATAAATTTATACTACTCATTAAAACTGCTACTGCTACAACTGAACTACTTATTACTCTTTTCATGATAATTCTCCTTAATATTTTTTATCAATATCAATTATAAAACTATGACAATAACAAATAATCAACTAATAATAAATAACTTTTTAATATTTTATTTATAAATAATTAACACTATAATTATATAGTCTAAAAAAATTTCAAAGGAAGTCGATGCAAGATAAAAAATCATTTGGTTTATGGAGTGCAATGTTTTTAGGTATAGGTTCTATGGTAGGGGCTGGTATCTTTGTACTTTTGGGAGAAGCTGGAGCAATAGCAGGAAATCTTGTTTGGATTTCATTTATATTGGGTGGTATTATAGCACTTTTAAGTGGTTACTCTTTGGCAAAGTTAGCAGTTGTATATCCAAGTAGAGGAGGAATAGTTGAGTATTTAGTTCAATGCTATGGTGAAGGAGTCTTTTCAGGTAGTCTTTCAGTACTTTTTTATCTTTCTGCTATGGTAGCTATCGCTATGGTTGCAAAAACTTTTGGAACTTATGCAACTATGATGATTATAGGAAGTGATTCTACGATTTGGGTAAATGTTTTTTCAGTTGGTATTTTAGTTCTTTTTATGCTTATAAATTTAGCGGGAAGTTCTATCATCGCAAAAAGTGAAAATGTTATAGTTATTTTTAAACTCTCAATCTTGATTATATTTACTGTAATAGCATTTTTTTATGTAGATCCATCATTATTGAGTATAAAAGATGCTCCACCTGCAAAATATATATTTTCGTCTGTAGCTTTGACATTTTTTGCTTATGAAGGATTTAGGGTTATCACAAATACAGCAGAAGATATGACTGATCCATCAAAACTAATGTTAAAATCTATGACCATAGCAATACTTTTTGTTATGATTTTATATATTGTAGTAACTTTTGCAGTTTTTGGAAATCTTCCTCTACCAGAAGTAATCAAAGCACAAGATTATGCTTTGGCTGAAGCTGCAAAACCAGCTTTTGGAGAGCTTGGATTTAAGATTATGGCGATAGCCGCACTAGTTTCAACAGCATCATCTATAAATGCAAATCTATATGCAGTTACAAATGTAACTTATCAAATGGCAAAAAATGGAGAGTTGCCAAAAGTATATGAGAGAAATGTTTGGCATAGTACAGAGGGTCTTGTTGTAAGCACTATCATACTTATTATCTTTGTATTGTTTTTTAAACTTGATGAGATAGCAGCTATCGGTTCTATATCTATACTATTTATTCATGGGCTTGTTCATATTGGGCATTTTTTAAAGATAAAAAAGACTATGGCAAACAAGATATTGGTATTTTTAGCAGTCATTACAATAGCTCTTGCTATCATATTAGCACTAAACTATACTTCTAAACATATACCTGATGTTGGATACTTTATAGCAAGTGGATTTGTAGTAGCTTTTTTGATAGAGGTACTTTTAAGAGGTATAACAAAAAGAGTTGTGAAAAAACAGATAGTTAAGTAAAAATATATGTGGGATTTTTTAACTTTTAACACTTTTGTAACAAAAGATATTTTGATATTTTTTTACTATTTATTTGCTTTTTCCATACCTATCATGATATATATTTTTAGAAATTATTTCATCTTGTATTTTGAAAAGTATTTAGATAAAAAATATATTTGGATAATCTTTATACTTTTTATTTTTTGTAGTGAAATATGTTTAAGAATGCTTTTTGAAATGTTGATAGGATATTTTGATATGCATGATTATTTGCAAAAAATATACTTAAAAGGTTAATGATGCATCATATGTTAAATGAAATAATACCTCTTATTTCTCAATATGGTTTATGGGTAATATTTTTTGGAATGATATTAGAAGGTACAATTATGATAATTGTTACAGGTATTTTATGTTATTTAGGAATGATATCTTTCTCAAGTGCACTTTTAGTATCTATCATTGGAGCTATTGTAGGAGATCAGATTTGGTATTTTATAGGTAGAAAATATAGTATTTATTTTTTAAAGAAATTTCCAAGATTAAAACATAGGATATTTAAATTAAAATCTTCTATTTTCAATAAAGGTTATTTATTGGCTTTTAGTTCAAGATTTATTTATAGTGCTGCTATTATCTTTCCAATAGCCTTGGGAAGTTATAAATATAACTATAAAAAATTTACTTTTTTTGATGCTTTAGGAGTAATTATTTGGAGTTTGATAGGTATATTATTTGGTTATATATTTGGAAATAGTGCCGAATATATGTTTGGAGAAATTACAAAAATTTGGCATTTTATACTTTTGATTATCATAAGTATTTCAATAGTATATATTCTAAAATATTATTATACTCATAAAAAGAATTTAAATTAGGAGTTATTTACTCTTTATTATCTAAATAAGCATAAAATATATTATATTAAACATAAGGAGAACAAATGAAAGATATAAAAGAACAACTTTCTATCATCATAGATAACAATAAACAAAAAGAAAATCTAGCTCATGTAGATATACACAAAACTAGAGAACTTTTAATGGATGCTGGAGCAATACTTTTAGATGTAAGACCGCCAGCAAAAGTTGAGGGAGAAAATGCACAAGAAGCAGGGATAGAAAATGCTTACTATACTCCATATCCAGAGTTTGCTAACTATCTTGATATTTTACCAAATGACAAAACTATACCTATTGTCATAGCGTGTGTAAAAGGTTGGTTTGCAAACAGAGTAAAAGGATACTTAGAAATGATAGGATACTCAAATGTTTATGTACTTGATACAAATATTGCTGATTTGATGGAAGTACATTATGCTCACACAAAAAAATAAATAAATTAAGAGGTAGTTTTTTACTACCTCTGTCCTACTTTATACTTCTGCTTTAATCTATAAATTTACAATTTTAAAAATACATTTTTCATAACTAGGTAATTAGGAGTTATTAACTCTTTATTATTTTATCAGTCATACAATTACCTTATAGTTTTAATAAGTCTGACTTATTAAATATGGAGATATGGTATGCTAAAAAAGATTTACTACTTTTATAAAGATGGATTTTCAAACATGAAGCTTGGTAAATCTCTTTGGCTTTTAGTTTTGATAAAACTTTTTATCATATTTACACTGATAAAACTTTTCTTTCCAAATATTTTGAAAGAGCATTTTCAAAATAATAAGCAAAGAAGTGATTTTATCTTAAATCAACTCACACAAGGAGAATAAAATGCATCACTTAGATCCTTCAGTTATAGATTGGTC
>JALUNR010000229.1 GCA_027055005.1 Campylobacterales bacterium | reverse complement strand
TATTAGTAGTATTTGTATCAGTAACTTCCACTTGCATCTTCCCTTGCTTTGATAAATAAAAAAAGATATAAGCTAACTCTTTATCGGTTAAATAATAAATAGGCATATAATCCATCTTTTGTTCAAAAGCCTTTAAAAATTCAAACATTTTAATATTATTTATTTGTGGAGCTATGATATCTCTTAGTTTCTTTTTACCATTTAAATCAATAACATAAGCACTTAAAACTCCTCCTTCACCTTTCTCACCATGACACTGAGCACAAGAAATACCTCTTGGGTTATTATATAATTTTTTTGCATATTCATCATTTGATAAAAATCCATCCCCAGCTCTTAATAAACTTAACAATACAAAACAAATTGCCACCAATCTCTTCATAAAAAATAACCTTTTAACTTAATATAGATATAATATCTAAAATTCTTTAAAGGTATTTCATGAAACTTATAGATGGTAAAACACTTTCAAATAAAATCAAAAATGAACTTATTGACGAAGTAAAAAAACTAAAAGCAAATTCAATTACTCCTGGACTTGCAGTTCTTTTGGTTGGAGATGACCCTGCTAGTCATACTTATGTAAAGATGAAAGAGAGTTCTTGTGAAAAAACTGGTATTTATTCCATAGTACACAAAATGCCCTCAGATATATCTCAAGAAAAGATAGTTGAGACAATAGTTATGATGAATAAAAATCCAAATATTGATGGAATATTAGTACAACTTCCTCTTCCAAAACATATAGATACAGATTTGATTTTACAAACCATAGATCCAAAAAAAGATGTAGACGGTTTTCATCCTTACAATGTAGGTAAACTAACTCTTGGACTTGATGGATTTGTTCCTTGTACTCCACTTGGTGTTATGGAAATGTTAAAAGAGTATGATATAAATCCAAAGGGATTAGATGTATGTATTGTTGGAGCTAGTAACATAGTAGGAAAACCTATGCATGATTTACTTTTAAATAAATTTGCGACGGTTGATATTTGTCATATTTTTACAAAAGATTTAGCTTCACATACAAAAAGAGCCGATATGGTTATAGTTGGTGTCGGAAAACCAAATCTTATAACAAAAGATATGATAAAAGAAGGTGCAATAGTTATAGATATTGGTATAAACAGACTTGAAGATGGAAGACTTGTGGGAGATGTTGATTTTGAAAATGTCTCTAAAAAATGCTCTTACATAACTCCAGTTCCAGGAGGAGTTGGACCTATGACTATTGCAATGCTTCTAAAAAACAGTGTTAAAGCTGCAAATCAAAGGGAAATAAATGCTTAAAAAATTAAAAAATTTTTCAAACTCATGGACTGGAACTATCATCATAGTTTTGATGATTATATTTTTTGTAGCACAAGCCTTTGTGATTCCTAGTGGAAGTATGAAAAGAACACTTCTTATAGGAGATCATCTTTTTGTTAAAAAGTTTGCTTATGGTATTCCTACTCCTACTATACCATGGCTTGAACTTAAAGTTTTGCCAGATTTTAATCATAATGGACATTTGATAGAAGGAAATCGTCCTAAAAGAGGTGATATAGTAGTTTTCCGATATCCTAAAAATACAAAAATGCACTTTGTAAAACGATGTATAGGAGTTGGTGGAGATACTATCATGTTAAGAGATAAAGTTTTATATCTTCTTCCTCATGAAGGAAATGTTTATGTAAAAAAACATTATAAAAAAGAAAATTATGTAGAAATAAATGGCAGACTTTGGCTAATAAATCCATATAGATTAAAATTTCCAGGAATTCAAAATGATCCAAATATTGTTGACAATGGAATCTATCCTGAACAACTCTTTAATTTTCCACCAACTGTTGTTGAAAAAGATCATTTTTTTATGATGGGTGATAACAGAGATCACTCGAATGATAGTAGGTTTTGGGGGCAAGTTCCTTACTCCTTAGTTGAAGGAACTCCTTGGTTTATATATTTTTCTTGGGACAAAAATTATAATATTAGATGGAATCGTATAGGTGCCTTTATAAAAGATTTAGAATTAGACAAAAGTTATATAGATTTAAATGTGAGTCTTAGCAGTGGACATAATTAAAATCATAAATATAAGTGCTATTGTTCTAGCACTTGCAATAGCTATTATAGGTCATGAAATAATGCATGGGAGAATGGCATATTTTTATGGTGATACAACAGCAAAGGAGCAAGGAAGATTTAGTATAAATCCAATAAAACATATAGACCCTGTTGGTACTATTATCCTTCCTACCCTTTTATATCTTTCTCATGCTGGATTTTTGTTTGGTTGGGCAAAACCAGTTCCTATAAATATGCAAAAAGTTGTAAATAAAGGTGGATTTTTTGGAGGATTACAAGTAAGTTTAGCTGGAATATATTTTAACTTTACAATCGCTATTGTTTCACTAATAGCATTAAAGAGTTTTACTTTTTATCAAAACTCTTTACTAGATATATTTTTAGCAAAATTTTTACTTTATAGTGTGATTTATAACATAGTCCTTGGAATTTTTAATCTCTTTCCAATACCTCCATTGGATGGTTCAAAAGCTTTAATGTTTATTCTTATGATGTTAGGTTTTCACAAAACAGCATTTTTAATAGAAAAGTATTCCAATTATGGTATGATAATTTTAATAATAATTATGGCTACCCCAGTAGGTAGTTTTGTTTTTGCTCCAATGAATTATATTTTAAGCTATATTTTATCACTTTAGGTAACAATTTTTTTATTTATATATTTAAAAGATAATAATTTATTACATAATACCAGACTTCTTGTATAATATATATGATACAAAAATATAAGCAAAAAGGCAGTTTTTATGAATTATCAAGTATTAGAAAATTTTTTAAATAATAAAGTAAGACGTGGAGATGTATATATTCCTTCTACTATTTTTTTACTTTTAAAAAACAATGGTAAAGCAACTATAAAAGAAATAGCTAGACTTTTATATATATTTGAAAATAAATTTGAGCTTGAAAAGTATGAGTTAATAGTAAATGAATTTGTTTTGGTGATATTAAATGACTACTCTTTAATAAGAAAGAAAGATGATACTATAAAACTAAATACTTGGCCTATAAGTAAAGATAAAATAAACTCTTTGATACAACTAACATATAAAATATCAAATGGTTTTTTTAGAAACTTAAACTCTCAAAGAGCCGCTTAAACGACTTCTTTGAACTTATACAGAGCATCAACTAAAGCTTGTTTTATCTCTTTTTGATGCTCTTTATTTTTAGTTTCCAGTGCCAAAGTTACATTTGCATCTCCAAAAGAGAGAGTTGTAGAAATCCTATCATAATCAATCTGAGTAATATTTGCATCGAGGTCTTGTAAAATTTCAGTAAGCCTCATCAAACTTCCAGGCTTATCAACTAAAGTTATTACAAGTTTCAACTTTTTATATGATTTTATCATACCTTTTTCTATGATAACTGAAAGCATTTGTACATCGATATTTCCACCACTCAATATACAAGCAATATTTGAATTTTTTTTATACATAAACTTTTCATGTAAAAGTGCTGCAACTCCTACTGCTCCACCACCTTCAACAATAAGTTTTTGTTTTTCTAGCAAATAAAGTATTGCATTTGCTATTTCTTCATCATCAACTTCCACTACCTCATCTACCACTTCTAAAATATATTTTAAATTTTTTTCGTTTACATCTCTTACAGCTATACCATCAGCTATTGTTTTTACATTTAAACTATCTATTGCCTTTTTAGCTTCATATGAGTTTTTCATAGCATTTGCACCACTTGCTACTACACCGATAACTTTTGTTTTAGGACTAAGTTGCTTTAAAGCAGAACCAACTCCACTGATAAGTCCTCCACCTCCGATAGGTACTACTACATAATCCAAACTTTCACATTCATCAAGTATTTCTAAAGCTATACTTCCCTGACCTGCTATAACTTTATCATCTGCAAAAGGGTGTATGAAAGTAAGATTGTTTTCTTTAGCATATTTTAGAGCATACTCATAAGCTTCATCATAGTTACCACCTTTTAAGATAACTGTTGCTCCTAGATTTTTAGTATTTTCTACTTTTAAAAGGGGAGTAGTTTCAGGCATAATAATAGTTGATGGGATTTTAAACTCTTTCGCACTGTAAGCAACTCCTTGGGCATGATTTCCAGCACTTGCTGCTATAACTCCTCTTTTTCTCTCCTCATCACTCAAAGATGAAATTTTATTATAAGCTCCTCTTAGTTTATAAGCCCCTGTTAGTTGCAAGTTTTCTTTTTTTAAAAAAATATTTGCATTACATTTATCTGAAAGAAGAGGAGCTTTTGCGAAAGGTGTTTTTATAACAACTTCTTTTACATTTTTACTAGCTTCTTGTATTTCTTTAAGTGATATCATTTCAAAAGTCCCCTATGCTCAACCATGCTACATTTGTTTTGAACAAATTTAAAACCTTGACTTTTGGCTTCTTCTCCAACTTCATTATTTACAATTCCTTTTTGAAGCCATAAAACTTTTATATCACCTCTTTTTTTCATAACTTCAAGCATATCTCTTGCCACAACAGCCTTTCTAAACATATCTATCATATCTATATTAAATGGTACTTCTTCTACACTTCTATAAACTTTTTCACCAAGTATTTTTTCACCTTTTGGATATATAGGAACTATCTTATATCCTACACTTTTTAAATACTTTGCAACCTTATGACTATCTTTACTTTCATCTGGAGAAAGCCCAGGTATTGCTATAACTTTAACACTCTCAAAAATTTTTCTTATCTCTTCATTTGGTTCATTTACCCTTGGAAATTCGCACTCCATTTTTGTTTCCTTTATATTTATATAGTAGTTTATGATATTATATTACAATAATTACAATTATATATCAAAATTTATATGGAGAGGTCGATGCAAACTAAATCAACTATAAAATGTCCAAATTGTGGAATAGACATAGATGTCAATAAAATACTTTACCATCAACTTGAAGATGAATTAAAACAAAAAAATTTAGAAGAGCAAAAAAAGCTAAAAAAAGAAGCAGATAAAAAAGAAAAAGAGTTACAAAAACAGCTTCAGGAGTTAGCAACAAAAGAAGAAGCCATCAAAGAACAAAAAGAAAAATTTGATGAAGAACTTAAAAAAGCTACACAACTGCAACTCAAAGTTGAAAAACAAAAACTTCAAGCACATCTAAAAAAAGAGTTAGCCGAAGAACAAAGTGAATCTATTTCCCTTCTTGAAAAAGAACTTGAAGAAAAATCAAATCAAGTTAAAGAGTTAAATAAAACTAAAGCTCAGATAGAAAAACTTAAAAGAGAAAAAGAAGAAATAGAATCAAAAGTAAAAGCTGATGCTGAAATAGCACTTACAAAAAGACTTCAAGAGGAAAAACAAATTATTCAAAAAACACTTGATGAACAAAATGAGTTAAAATTTAGACAAAAAGAGGAACAACTCAAACAACTTCAAGAGCAACTTCAAATAGCACAAAGAAAAGCCCAGCAAGGAAGTATGCAACTTCAAGGAGAAGTTCAAGAGTTAGCAATAGAAGAATACCTTCAAAACAAGTATCCATTTGATGTAATAGAAGAGATAAAAAAAGGAGCAAGAGGTGCTGACTGTATTCAAGTAGTACATACAAGAGAAGTTCAAAACTGTGGCAAAATATACTATGAAAGCAAAAGAACAAAAGAGTTCCAAAAAAGTTGGATAGAAAAATTTAAAGCAGATATGAGAATAAAAGGTGTTGATGTAGGAGTTTTAGTTACACAAGTTTTACCAACAGGTATGGATAGGATGGGGTTGGTTGATGGTATATGGGTATGTACTTTTGAAGAATTTAAAGGATTGTCTTCTGTTTTAAGACAGAGTGTTATCAAACTTCATAATGTAAAGCAAGGTGAAGAAAATAAAACAGATAAGATGAGCTTACTCTACAAATATCTCACAAGTACAGAGTTTAGTATGCAAATAGAGGCTATTGTAGAAGGTTTTACCCAAATGCAAAGTGATTTGGATAGTGAAAAACGATCAATGGCAAGAATATGGAAACAAAGAGAAAAACAGATAGATAAAGTTTTAGAAAATACTGTTGGAATGTATGGTTCTATAAAAGGTAT
>JALUNR010000228.1 GCA_027055005.1 Campylobacterales bacterium | reverse complement strand
ATAGGTATGGATATAAAAGAGCCATTGGATAGATTTTTAACAGGAGTTTCATCTAAGTTTGATGTTCCAAATAAGTGCAAAAAGATACTACAAGCAGTTGTTATAGATATAGATGAGGGTAGGGTAAAAGAGGCCTTTAAAATAAAAGCTTATGATGAAAGTGAAGTTTTTGTTTCACAGGAGGCTTTTTTTGAAGAGTAGTTATGAACTTTATCTATCTTTAAAAAAGATGGGTTACCTAAAAGAGAAAAGAGATGAGTTTTGGTGGCCAAATAGTGGGAGTTTTGAAGTAGTAGTTGGAGCTATACTAACTCAACAGACAAAGTGGCAAAAAGTAGAAAAATCTTTAGCTAACTTGGAAGGAAAGCTTAGCTTAGAAAAACTTGCCAGTATAGACTTAAAAGAGCTTCAGAGCTTGATAAAACCTAGTGGATTTTATAACACGAAAGCAAAGTATATAAAAGGACTTTGTAAAAGTATCCTAGAAGAGTTTGGAAGTTTTGAAAGCTTTAAAGATGAGGTAAGTCGTGAGTGGTTGCTTAGCCAAAGAGGGATAGGTCAAGAGAGTGCAGATAGTATCCTTTGTTATGCTTGTTATAGAGCTGTATTTGTAGTTGATAGTTATACTGATAGACTTCTTAGAGCTTTTGGATATGAGTTTGAAAGTTATGATGAGATTCAAGAGTGGATGCAAAGAGGGATTTTAGAAAATGTGAATGAGAGTGAGTTACATAAAGTTTATGCAAGGTTTCACGGAAAGATTGTTGAGTTTGCTAAGGATTTTGTAAAAGGTAAAAAAGTAGATATAGAGGAGTTAAAGCTCAATCTTTTGAGTTTCTCATAGGACATCCAAAAATCAATCTTTATAAACAGCTTATAGAAGTAGCACTTGAAGCTGAGATAGATTCTCATATCGCCGATGATGTACTATTAGGCAAAAGGAACAGACAAAATGGCTAGGATAAAAAATAAAATAAAGAGTTTTTTTATTTTTTTACTTTTATCACCCAAGCTACTCTTTTTGTTTCAGAATGGGAAAGATTTGAACCGGCTATTACAAAATACTCTTTTGTTTCTATGATGTCATTTATATCATCCCAATATTTCCCGCCAATTCGTTTTTTCCACACTTTATTGCCATTTTTATCTAATTTCATAACAAGTGAACATTTTTTTTGTTTGCAGTTATTATCAAATCCAGCTACTATAAAATCTCCATCGTTTGTTTGTCTCAAAATCGATATACTTGTTGTGTTTAAATCGTTTAAATCTTTTTCAAAAAGCAGTTTGCCGTTTTTATCCACTTGAGTCAATCTCACAGTATTAAGGGATATAAAAGCATAGCCATTATTTGTTTTTATAAAGGTATTATCTTCAGTAGTGTTGTTTATATGTTTTTTCGATACAACTTTACCGTCTTTATCGAGCTTGATAATAATAAGATGATATGGAATATTTTGCTTACCAACATCCCTTTCATAGCCGATTACCACAAAGCCGTTATCTGTTTTATATATTTTTTCTAAATCGGTATTAAAAATTTTATCAAAAAAACTTCTTTGCCAAATCACTTTTGCATTATTATCAAATTTGATAATCTTTGAAAAAAATCTCTCATCTTGTGCAAATACATCATAAACCAAAATAAAACCGCCATCTTGCAAACTCAATATGTCACTGATATATGCTACTTCATCTTTGTCTTTAAAAAGTTTGTCCCAGTAAAAATATTTACCATATTTGTTTATCTTTATAAGTCTGATTCTGTTTATGTTTTCGTCTAGATTAAAACTAATTTCTGAATTTATTGCCACTATTAAGTCTTGTTCTTTTGTTTTTGTAACGAGAATATCGTCATTTTGGATTATAGGAAATTTTGAATATCTATTAAAGCCTCCAAATTTATGCTTCCAGAGTATCTTTCCATCTTGGTCGATTTTAGCTAAAAACACTCCAAAATCAGATGTCTTACCGGCAATCAAAAAATTTTTATCTTCTGTTTGTAAGATTTTTGTGATGGATTCAAATTTGTTGTTTGTGAAGAAAAATTCGCTTTCTTTTTTATCAGTTTTATAAAAAATGTATGTAAATAAAAGAAGTGGTACAATACTAATAATAAATATTCTACGATAATGCATATTTTCCTTAAATCCTTTTTCTTACAAACATACAAAATTATAGTATCTTTTCTTTTGTATTTAAAAAATGAGAAACTTAAGGAGTTAAAGCTCTATCTCTTCTGATACCTCAAGTCCAAATCCACTAATTCCCACAAACTCTGTACCTTTTTTAGATACTAAAAGTTTTATTTTGCTAAATCCAAGATGATTTAGGATTTGAGCTCCTATACCATACTCTTTCATGTAAGGATTGTCGATGGAGGACTCTTCTAAAAATACTAAAACTCCACCCTCTTTGTCTAAAATTTCGATAGATTTTATAAGATTTTTGTATCTGTTTTTAGTAAAAAGTTCTAAATCTGTAGCAACTTTGTGAAATCTCACATACTCTTTTTTCTCTCCTCTATTAAATACAAAAGCTACATGATGGTTTTGGTTATGATCTAAAAAGTCGATTCTTCTTGCATCTTTTTCCATAATTTTTGTGTTGGATTCTGCTATGACTCTTATCAGGGATTCATGTTGGAGTCTGTACTCAACTATATCTGATATAAATACTATTTTGAGGTCATGTTCTTTAGCAAAATCTTCTAAATCATCACGGCGAGCCATAGTTCCATCTTCTTTCATTATTTCACATATAACAGCAGTTTTGTTAATTCCTGCCATTTTACAAAGATCTACACTTCCCTCAGTATGTCCAGTTCTAACAAGTGTACCACCATCTTTTGCTATAAGTGGAAAGATATGTCCAGGTCGTACTAAGTCAGATGGTTTTGATGTACAAGTTGCCAAAATTTTTATCGTTTCATCTCTTTCATAAGCAGAGATTCCAGTTTTGCAATCTTTACCATCTACACTTATAGTAAAAGCTGTTTCATAAGATGAGTCATTATTTTTTACCATAGGATTTAAGTCAAGTTTGTTTGCTATGTCAGATGAAAGAGCAACACATATTAGTCCTTTTGCTTTACTTGCACAAAAGTTTACTTTTTTTGGAGTAGAAAATGTGGCTCCATAAACCAAATCACCTTCATTTTCTCTATCTTCATCATCTATCATGATGACCATATTTCCTTTTTTTATCTCTTCTATGGCAGTTTGAACTCTTTTTATTGGCATACTATTTCCCTATATTGTTTACTTCAAAGCTAGTTTATCAAAATATTTTGAAATTTGTCCCAAAAACTCTTGACAATTTAAGAAAAAATTACTATAATCACATCTCAAATTTAGACATACTTTGTAATGGGGTGTGGCCAAGTGGTAAGGCATCGGTTTTTGGTACCGTGTATCGTGGGTTCGAATCCCTCCACCCCATCCACTTTTTTTATCGCGGAGTAGAGCAGTCAGGCAGCTCGTCGGGCTCATAACCCGAAGGTCGGTGGTTCAAATCCATCCTCCGCAACCAATTTTTTACGCGGGAATAGCTCAGTTGGCTAGAGCGTCAGCCTTCCAAGCTGAGGGTCGCGAGTTCGAGTCTCGTTTCCCGCTCCACTTATTTTAATCTAATCGTATACTTTTTTATTTTCCCATAGTTATAAAAATATATCTTAGTTTGTAACTAAAAAATCATAAATTTTTTTGTAACTGTTTTGTAATCGTTTGTTTTTATACTTCCACCGTAAAAATTTTTAAAAGGAATGAATGATGAAAAAAATTATTTTATCAACTGTGGCGGCTTTGGCTGTAGTGAGTAGTGTTGCAAGTGCCGATGTAACTGTAAAAAGTGGAGCGGCAACTCTAAAATTCGATGGGACTCACTATTT
Organism: Campylobacterales bacterium; assembly: GCA_027055005.1. Taxonomy (GTDB): domain Bacteria; phylum Campylobacterota; class Campylobacteria; order Campylobacterales; family QNZT01; genus SZUA-1377. Next base: position 2,225 of record JALUNR010000228.1, on the reverse strand, counting down.
TGGACTTACAAAATATAGCAATAACTTAGATAGTTCAAAAGATTGGACTAAATTTGAGACAAGAAGAAACTACCTTCAAGTAAAAGCATATTTTAGTGAAAATCCAAAAGATTATGTAAGAGTTACTCTTGATCAATATAATGCTGCTGATGGTGGAAGTATAGGTATGAGAGTAAAATATGCTTATTTATATCTTGCAAATATTTTTCCAAATACTGGTGTTGAAATGGGTCAAGCTCATACTCCATGGATTGACTATGAAGAACATAATGGGTGGAAATATAGAAGTATTAGTGAAACTTTTATAGAGCAACACAATGGTGTTCATGCAACTGCTTCATCAGGTAGAGGTATTAACTTCAAAACAAAAACTTGCAATTTTTCAAGTGAGTTAGGTCTGTTTAATGGTGAAGGTTATCATGCTGATCAAGGAAATAACAATGGTTTAGCTGCTGAAGCAAGACTTACTTGGCATGTATTGGGGACAGGATTGATTCATCATGCTCCTAAATATTTAAATCTTTCTTTATTTGGAGAAGATAGCCAAAAACATAAAGATAGAAAAGATGCAAGTGGTAATTATGTAGATTTAAAATGGGCAGGTGTTCATGGTGTTTATTCTACTGAACAATTTTTATTAGCAGCTCAATATGTGAAAGTAAATAATGGAAATTATTTTGATAGTGGTAAAAAATATGTAGAAGGTAAAGGTTATTCTGTAAATGGTTCATTTAAATTTGCTCCTAAATGGGATGTATTTGCAAGATATGATGATTTTAAATTTGATGCTGATGGAAGAGCATCTACTTCAGGTGATACAGAAGAAAGAAAAACAACAATAGGTGGTGTATCTTACAAATATAATAAAAATGTTAAATTTTTAGCAAATATTATAAATAATAAAAATACTGCTTTTAATGGTTCTACTACAAAAGATGATCAAAAAGCAATGCTAACTGCTGAGGTTAACTGGTAATATAAAGTTATATTAAACTTTTTTTCAACTCCCTTATATTTAGGTGCTAGAGGATCCTCCCTTTTCCTCTAGCACCTTTTTTTATTTATAATCATTTATTTAGAAATTTACTTATTTTATTGTTATCATTTTGTAATCACTGTTTTATATACTTCTTTTGTAATTAAAAAACAAGGAGAATTACATAATATGAGATTAAAAAAATTTGTAGCATTAAGTTTAGTAGCAGCAACAGCAACTTTAAGCATAAATGCAAGTGAATTACAAGGTAGAGGTGCTTCTTTTCCAGCTCCTGTTTATAAAGCTTGGATAGCAGCATATAACAAAGCTACTGGTGAAAAAGTTAACTATACTCCAACAGGAAGTGGTGATGGTATAAAATCTATCAAAAAAAGAATAGTTGATTTTGCAGGTAGTGATAAACCACTAAAACCAAAAAAATTAGCTAAACATAAACTTTATATGTTCCCAACTGTTGTAGGAAGTATCGTTTTAGCTTACAATATTCCTGGTGTTAAAGATGGAGAGCTTAGACTAAGTGAAAAAGCGATAGCTGGAATTTTTAGTGGAAAAGTGGCTTTCTGGGATGATGAAACTATAAAAGCAGAAAATCCAAGCTTAAAACTTCCTCACAAGAAGATAACAGTTGCAGTTAGAGCTGATAAATCAGGAACTACTTTTAACTTTACTTACTATCTACATAAAATAGATAAGGATGACTTTAAAGTTAGTAAAAAACCTGAATGGAAAGCAAATATAGTAGCTGGAAAAAGTAACTCAGGAGTTACTGCAAATATCCAAAATACAAAATACTCAATTGGTTACATAGAGTATAGTTACAAACTAAAATCAAATCTTCCAGCAGCAACAGTTCAAAATAAAGCTGGAAAATACATAACTCCAACTGTAAAATCTTTCCAAGATGCTGCAAAATATGCAACTTGGACTCCAGCAAAAGATTTTTATGCAGTTATCGGTTATCCAAATGGTGAGACAAGTTACCCGATCGTAGCAGCAACTTTTATACTTTTACCAAAAGAGAAAGTTGATACTGATAAACAAGTAACTAAGTTTTTTGATTTTGCTTATAAAAATGGCGATAAGTTAGCAGCTGATTTAGGATATGTTCCACTTCCAGCTTCTACAAAAGATCAAATAAGAAAATACTGGGCAGATAAAGGGATAAAATAATCCCCTGCCTTAAAATATAAAACCACATAAAAAAGTTTTGCACACTTTCAACTCCCCC
>JALUNR010000227.1 GCA_027055005.1 Campylobacterales bacterium | reverse complement strand
TACTTATATCTAAAAGTTATCCTACCCTTGTCAAGGCTATATGGAGTTAATTCAACTTTTACTTTATCTCCTAGCATAATTTTTATGTAGTGCATTCTCATTTTTCCAGCTATGTGACATAGTACCACATGACCATTTTCGAGTTCTACATTAAAAGTTGCATTTGGTAGTGCTTCTTTTACTATTCCATCTATTTCTATTACATCATCTTTCGCCATTCTTTCTCCTTAAGTGATTGATAATATCTGGGCTTTATTATTTATAATTGCTACTGTATGCTCATAGTGAGAAGTTCTTAGTCCATCTTCACTTGTGACTGACCATTTATCAGTTTTATCCACTTTTGCTACTCCACTCTTTTGACATATCATAGGCTCTATACAAAAAACCATACCATTTTTTATCTTAGGTCCTTGTTTTGGATTACTACCTTCCAAATAGTTTGGAATTTCTGGTTCTTCATGAGGTTTTTTACCTATACCATGACCACAAAATCCTCTTAGAGGAACATAACCTCTATCAAGTATAAAGTTTTCAAGTAAAAAGCTAAGCTCTTTAAATCTCATGCCAGTTTTTATGTTTTCAATGGAATGTATCAAAGCATCATATGAACAAGCTATAAGTTTTTCATCTGCTTTACTAATCTCTCCTATTGGCATAGTAATAGCCGCATCTCCAAACCAACCATCTTTTTCAACACCTATATCTAGTCCTAAAATATCTCCATCTTTTACTTTTGTATCATCTGGGATTCCGTGGATTACTACCTCATTTAGTGAGGTACAAACTCCTGCTGGAAAACCATAGAGACCTTTAAAAGCTGGACGGGAGTCAAGTGAGTAAATAAACTCTTCACCCATTTGATTTATTTCTTTAAGAGTCATACCCTCTTTTACATTTGCTCTCAAATAATTTAAAGTTTGAGCTACAATTTGATTGGAAACCCTTAGTTTTTCTATTTCTAAGGGTTTTTTAAGTGATATTGCCATATTTCTTAAAGTCCAACAGCACTAAGAGTATTATATTTACTCATATATATTTGAGCTTCTATCTTTCTCATAGTATCTAGTGCAACTTGAACTACAATCAAAACAGCTGTTCCGCCAAAATAAAAAGGAACTCCCATAGTTTTTACTAGAAACCAAGGCAATGTCGAAATAAGTGCTAAATATATAGCACCACTTACTGTAATCCTACTAGCCACACCATTTAAAAACTCAGCTGTTGAGCTTCCAGGTCTAACTCCAGGAATAAATCCACCCTGTTTTTTGAGATTATCAGCTATTTCTTTTGCATTAAAAGTAATAGAAGCATAAAAGAAAGCAAAAAATATTACAAATGCAAACATAAGAATATTAAACAAATATCCACTTGGACTTAAAAGATCTGCAATTTTCTGAACATAAGGATTTGTACTACTTCTTAAAAGTGTACTTGGCATCATCAAAATAGCTGAAGCAAAAATAGGAGGTATAACACCACTTAGATTCACTTTGATAGGTATATAGTTCATAACTCTTTTATTTTGATTTTGCATCATTGTCTTTCTTGAATATGAGATAGGAACTCTTCTCTCTCCTAGCTCTACATAAATAATAACTCCAACAGTTACTAATATAACAGCTATAATACCAATAACTACTAGAAAATTCATCTCACCAGTATTTACTAAGTTAATAGTACCACCTATCGCTCTTGGTATTCCAGAAACAATACCAGCAAAAATAATCAAAGATATACCATTTCCTATACCACTTTGAGTGATTTGTTCACCAATCCACATCAAAAGCATAGTTCCTGTAAGCATTGATACTGCTGCTATTGGAATAAAAGTACTCATATCTATCATAATTGCACTCTCTCCACCACTACTTAAACTTTGAAGTCCCATAGAAACACCAATAGCTTGTATAAGTGTTATACCAATAGTTGCATATCTAATTATTTGCATATATTTTGTCATACCATCTCGCTCTTTTTTCATCTGCCCTAAAGTAGGGAATGTTGCTGCAAGAAGTTCCATAATGATTGAAGCTGTGATATATGGCATAATACCTAGTGAAATAATACTTAATCTTCTAACTGCATTTCCACTAAACATATTTACCATTCCAAGAGCATTATTTGAGTTTGTATCAAAAAAATGTTTGATAACATCAATATTTACTCCTGGTACTGGTATATAAGACAAAATCCTATATGCAAACAAGAAAGCTAATGTTATTAGAATCTTGTTTGTTAAATCTTTATTCATGACTACATACCACTACAAGTAATATTTTCGTCTTTTATTTTAGAAGCTAAATCTTTTGCTGAGCTTCCAATAAGTTTTACTTTTTTTACAAAAGAGCTTATTTTATGAACTTCTCTGATACTATCAATAGTAATATCTGAAAGTTCAGCTACTTTTGTATTTTTATCTACATTGATAACATAAGGCTTCACAACTCTTGAAGTAAACCCTACTTTTGGAAGTCTTCTAGCTAGTGGTTGTTGTCCACCCTCGAAACCTCTTTTTTGGCTATAACCAGTTCTACTTTTTTGACCGTTGTTTCCTCTTGAAGCAGTTTTACCCATACCACTACCTTGCCCACGACCTACTCTTTTTGTTTTTTTAGTAGAACCGCATGCTGGTTTTAAGTTTTCTAAACCCATTTTAATCTCCTACTGTTTTATCTTTGTAAGTGCAGCAACTGTTGCACGAACAAGGTTGTTAGGATTGTTAGATCCTAGTGATTTTGTAAGTATATCTTTGATACCTGCTAACTCTAAAACTGGTCTAGTTGCACCACCCGCTATAACTCCTGTACCCTCACTTGCTGGTTTAAGAAGTATTCTACTAGCTCCTACTTTTAACTCTATATCATGAGCTATAGTTGATCCTTTTACATTTACTTTTACTAAGTTTTTATGTGCATCATCAACAGCTTTTTTTATAGCATCTGGAACCTCTTTTGCTTTTCCAGTACCATATCCTACTACACCATTTCTATTGCCAATAACTACAAGAGCAGTAAATCTAAATCTTCTACCACCTTTAACAACTTTTGTAACTCTTCCGATGTTAACGATTACTTCTTCAAATTCTTCTTTATTTATCTTTTCCATCATTGACCTTTATAGTGTTATTTCATTTTCTCTTAAAGCTTCAGCAAATGCAGCTACAACACCATGATAGAGATTTCCTCTTCTATCATATACTACTTTTGTTATATCTTTTGCTTTTAGAGCATCAGCAAATGCTTTAGCCACTATTTTAGCAGCTTCTATGTTTGCTTTCTCACCTAATTTTCTACCATCAACACTTGCCAATGTAGTACCAGTTACATCATCAATAGCTTGAGCATAAAGATGTCTGTTTGATTTAAATAGCGCAACTCTTGGACACTCAACAGTTCCTGAGATTTTTCCTCTTACTCTTCTTATTCTTCTAGCCTTTAGAGCATTTTTTTGTTTTAATAATTTTGTTCTCATGTTATCCCCTATTTACCTGCAGTCTTACCAGCTTTTCTGATGATAACTTCATCAGCATATTTAACACCTTTTCCTTTGTATGGTTCAGGTGGTCTAAATCCTCTAATCTCTGCTGCAATTTGTCCAATAACTTGTTTATCATCAGATTTTATAATGATGGTATTTTTCTCAACCGCTATGGATACATCTTTTGGAAATTCATAGTTGATAGGGTGAGAAAATCCTAGTTGAAGTTCAAGAACATTACCTTTAACTGCTGCTCTATAACCAACACCATTTATCTCTAGTCTTTTTTCATAACCAGTTGTTAAACCAACTATAATGTTGTTTGCTAAAGATCTAAAAGTTCCCCAAAAAGCTCTTGATTGTCTATCATCACCTTTAGGTGAGAAAACAAGAGAGTTATCTTTTAACTCAATATTAACAAAGTTTTTTGTATCAAGTGTTTTTTCTACATTACCTTTTTTAAAAGTAATAACACCATCTTTTTCACTAGCTTCAATACCAGTTGGTATTGAAACTGGTTGTTTACCAATTCTTGACATGTTTTTCCTTTTACTTGTCTACGAAATATTTTTCGAATGCCGTAAAAATTTTAATTTTTACCAAATACTACAGATAACTTCGCCACCAATTCCCTCTTTAAATGCGACGTCATTACTAAGTACACCTTTTGAAGTACTTACAACAATAGTTCCATAACCATTTTTAAATCTTTTTATATCCTCAGCACCTTTATAAACCCTTCTACCTGGTTTTGAGATTTTTTTAACTTCACTGATTACTGAACTTCCATTGTCGTTATACTTTAAAACTACTTTTATAAACTTTTTATTTCCATCTTCAACTATGCTAAAACTTTCAACATAACCTTTTTCTTGAAAAATTTTAACTGTTGCTTCTACAAGTTTTGAGTGAAGAAGTGTAGTTACTTCCAATCTTCTCATAGATGCATTTCTTATTCTAGTTAGTGCATCTGATACTAAATCATTTACCATAATTTCTCCCTACCAACTTGATTTTTTTAAGCCAGGAATTTGACCTTCATTTGCCATTTTTCTTAGGCAAATTCTACATATTCCAAAATCTTTATATACTGAGTGTGGTCTTCCACAGATTTGACATCTTGTGTAAGCCCTTACACCAAACTTAGGCTTTCTTTGTTGTTTTGCTATCATTGATTTTTTTGCCATGACTTAAGACCTTTTTGCAAACGGCATACCAAATAACTCTAACATTCTGAAAGATTGTTTATCATCTTCAGTTGTTGTTACGAAAGTTATATTCATACCATGTTGTTTTATAATATCATCAAATTTTACTTCTGGAAAAACAAGTTGTTCATCAAGTCCAAAAGTATAGTTCCCACGACCATCAAAGTTACTGTTAGGAACACCTCTAAAATCTTTAACTCTAGGAAGAGTTATAGATATCAACTTATCTAAGAAAGTAAACATTCTATCACCTCTTAGAGTAACTTTAACACCTATCGGAAAATCTTCTCTTAGCTTAAAACCAGCGATTGATTTTTTTGCTTTAGTTACTACTGCATGTTGACCAGCTATTAAAGATATAGTATCTTGTACATTTTGCAAAATTTTACTATCTTTTGCTTCTTCACCAGCACCAACATTTATAACAATCTTCTCTAAAGCAGGAATTTGCATAACATTTTTTATGTCAAACTCTTCTTTTAAAGCTTGTTTTATTTCATTATTATATTTTTCTTTTAATCTAATTACCATAAATTATCCCTCAACTTTTGCTACATTTGAGATATGTATAGGCATCTCTTTATCCATAAAACCACCATTTTGGTTCTCTTCAGTTGGTTTAACTGCTTTTTTAGCTATTTTACAACCAGCAACGATAACTTGAGAAGTTTTAGTAAGAACCTTAAGTACTTCACCTTCTTTCCCTTTATCATTACCAGCAATAATTTTTACAGTATCACCTTTTTTTATTTTAAATTTTACAGCCATTATAAAACCTCCGGTGCTAGTGAAACTATTTTCATAAAGTTTGCATATCTAACTTCTCTGCCAACAGGTCCAAATATCCTTGTTCCTATAGGCTCACTTTTTCCATCAAGAATAACTGCTGCATTTTCATCAAATCTAATAAGTGACCCATTTTCTCTTTGAACCTCTTTCTTAGTTCTAACAACAACAGCTTTTATAACTTGACCTTTTTTAACTTTTCCATTTGGTGTAGCCTTTTTAACAGAAGCCACTATAACATCACCAAGCGATGCATATCTTCTTTTACTACCACCAAGAACTTTAATACACATTATCTCTTTTGCACCACTATTATCAGCAACTGCAAGTCTAGTAAAACCTTGTATCATTATTTAACTCCCACTTCCACAATCTCTTTTAATCTAAAAGATTTTGTTTTTGATAATGGTCTGCACTCGATAGCACTTACAACATCACCAACATTTGTTTCATTGTTTTCATCATGAATTAGATATTTTTTAAACCTTTTTACGATTTTATGATATCTAGGATGAACAACTTTTCTCTCAACTAAAACTGTAGCTGTTTTATCTCCAGCCTTTTTTACTACTTTACCTTGTATTTCTCTTTTTAAAGCCATCGTTTATGCCTTAACTTGGTTTTTTAAAGATGATAATGCAGTATTTATTCTAGCAATATCTCTTTTTGTTTCTTTAATCTCATTTGGATTACTTAATTGCATAGTTTTAAGCTTAGCTCTAAGCTTAAATAGCAACAACTTTTTCTCTTTTAAAAGCTCTTTAAGAGCATTTTCATCTTTATCTTTTAAATCAATATACTTCATGTTCATTCTCTGCTGTTATGATTTTTGTTTTAAAAGGTAGCTTATGTTTTGCTAAAGTTAAAGCTTCTCTTGCTAACTTTTCACTAACTCCTGCCATCTCAAAAATTATTCTTCCAGGTTTTATATTCATAACCCATCTATCTACTGCACCTTTACCTTTACCCATCCTAGTCTCTAGTGGTTTAGCTGTTAAAGGTTTATCAGGGAAAACTCTAATCCAAGACTTTGCCTCTCTTTTAACATGTCTTGTCATAGCAATCCTAGCAGCTTCGATTTGTCTTGAGTCTATTCTACCAGCTTCGGTAGCTTTTAGAGCGATCTCACCAAAAGCAATAGTATTACCTCTGAAAGATTTACCTCTATTTCTACCTTTTTGTTGTTTTCTATATTTTGTTCTTTTAGGCATTAACATAATTATTCACCTCTTCTTTTTTTTCTAGGTGCTTGTTTTTTCTCTGGTTGGATTCCTTTAGTTAGAACCTCACCTTTAAATATCCAAACTTTTACACCTATGATTCCATAAGTAGTATGTGCTTTTGCATATCCATAATCTATCTTAGCTCTTAGTGTATGAAGAGGAACTCTTCCCTCAAGATACCATTCAGTTCTAGCCATCTCAGCTCCGCCAAGTCTTCCAGCAACTGAAACTTTAATACCTTTAGCACCTTTTTGCATAGCACCTTGGATAACTTTTTTCATAGCTCTTCTAAAAGCAACCCTTCTCTCAAGCTGTGTAGCTACATTTTCAGCAGCAAGTTGAGCAGAAGTTTGAGCATTTCTCTCTTCTTTTATGTTTACATTTATATCTCTACCAATAAGTTTGCTTAGTTTAACTCTAAGTTTCTCTATATCAGCACCTTTTTTTCCTATGATTATACCTGGTCTTGCAGAAACTATAGTTACACGAGATTTTTTTGCAGTTCTCTCAATAAGGATTTGACTAACACCAGCATAGTAAAGCTCTTTTTTTATGAACTCTCTAATTTTGTAGTCTTCACCTATGTTTGTAACTGTTGTCTCTTTTGATGGGTACCATCTTGAGTCCCAATTTCTGTTAAGACCAAGTCTAAGTCCAATCGGATTTACTTTTTGACCCATCTTATGACTCCTTACTTTGTGATAATTCTTTAGCTGATGCTACTGATTCTTTAAAGTCACCTTTAAAGCTGTATTTATTTTCCATCATTTGGATTTGCTCTTCATTCATATTTGCAACTTCCTCATATGTAAAGAAACCCTCAGAGTTTAACTTCTCTTGATATGCTTTACCAACACCTTTGATTTTTGTTAAATCATCACCTTTTTTTTCAGCTTTTTTAGTAGCTTTTTTTGTTGCAGGTACCGTCTCTTTTTTCTCAGCTTTTGCTTCAGACTTAGTAGCTTTTTTGTCTACTTTTTTCTCTGTTTTAACTGGCTTTGCATCGCTTTCAGTTTTACTTCCAGCTGGAGCTACTTCTACCATAATGTGAGAAGTAGGTTTTAATATTCTACTAGCACTTCCTCTAGCTCTTGGCTTAAATCTTCTTAGAACTGGACCTTTATCAACTCTACAAGATACTACTTCAACCTCTTCTGGCTCATAATCACCATTTGCCACTGCTGAAGCTATAACTTTAGCTATTATTCCAGCTGCTTTGTTAGGAGTAAACTCTAAAGCTGCTAGTGCAACTTCTGCATTCATCCCTTGAACTTCACGAGCTACAAGTCTTGCTTTTGTAGGTGATAATCTTATAAATTTTAATACTGCTTTACTCATTATCTAACCCCTAACCTATTTTCTTTTGAACAGAGCCTTTATGCCCTTTAAATGTTCTAGTTGGAGCAAACTCTCCTAGTTTATAACCGATATGATTTTCAGTTATATATACTGGAACAAAGTTTCTACCATTGTGTACTGAGAAAGTGAATCCTATCATATCTGGTATGATGGTACTTCTTCTTGACCAAGTTTTGATAGGCTTTTTATCACCACTCTCTTTTGCTTTTTGTACTTTTTTTAGTAAATGATCATCTATAAATGGACCTTTTTTTAAACTTCTTGCCATCTATTTTCCTTTTCTTCTAGTAATTATAAGTTTATCACTAGCTTTTTTTCTTCTAGTTTTATAACCTTTAGTAGGCATACCCCACGGACTAACTGGATGTCTTGAAGCATTTGTTTTACCTTCACCACCACCATGAGGGTGATCGATTGGGTTCATAGCAGATCCTCTAGTTTGAGGTCTTATACCACGATGTCTGTTTCTTCCAGCTTTACCTATAACAACATTTGACCAATCTTCATTTCCAACTGTTCCTATTGTTGCCATACACTCTGATAGTATTTGTCTCATCTCTCCACTTGGAAGTCTAAGTACTACATATTTGTCTTCTTTACCCATAAGTTGAGCATACCCACCAGCACTTCTAGCTATTTGGCCACCTTTACCTGGTTTCATCTCGATGTTGTGTATGATTGTACCAACAGGGATATTTTTAAGCTTCATAGCATTACCTGGTTTGATATCAAGGCCAGTTTCTGCTGATTGGATTTTATCACCTACTTTAAGTCCTGATGGTTGTAAAATATATCTTTTATCACCATCACTGTAAGTTACAAGACAGATTCTACAGTTTCTATATGGATCGTATTCAACTGTTGTTACAGTTCCTTCAATACCAAATTTTCTTCTTTTGAAGTCTATTATTCTGTATTGTTTTTTAGCACCTGCTTCTTTATGTCTTGAAGTAATTCTACCATTGTTATTTCTACCACCAGATGCTGATAATTTTTTTAGTAGTGATTTTACAGTAGGTTTTGATGTAATATCAGCTGAATCAAGTCCAGTCATAAATCTTCTACTAGGTGTATATGGTCTATATGTTCTAATTGCCATCTTATACCTCCACACTTTCTATATTTGCACCTTCAGGTAGAGTCACATAAAACTTTTTATAGTCTGGTCTTTTACCTTCGATACCTTTAAATCTTTTAACTTTTCCATTCATTCTTAGTGAGTTTATTTTCACAGGAACAAAACCAAAGTACTCTCTTAAAACTTCTTTTAAACCATTCTTTGTCATTTTTGGACTTGTCTCTATAACAACAACTCCATTTTCTTGAAGGCTTAAACTCTTCTCTGTATAAAGAATTGCTTTTATATCTGTTATATCTGCCATCTTAGCCCTCTTTTGTTAAGTTTTCTAAAACATTTTTTTCTATTATGATCGACTCAAAAGCAACTGCTGTATAAGCATTTAATTCATTTGGCTCAATCAAGTATGCATTGTTTAAGTTTCTAAAAGCATAAAATGATTTTTCATCTATAAGCTCTTTAACTACTAATGCACTTCTAGTCTCTAAAGATTTTATTATATTTGCTGCATCTTTAGTTTTTCCAGACTCAACTCCTACGGTATCAACTACAAAAAGTTTTCCACTGTTTGCTTTTTCTGCAAGTGCAGCTTCTAAAGCAAGTCTTTTTTGCTTTTTGTTTACTTTTTGAAAGTAGTTTCTATTGTTTTTTGGACCATGGCTTACACCACCTCCAACCCAAATAGGTGATCTGTTAGAACCAGCTCTTGCTCCACCTCTACCTTTTTGACTCCAAGGCTTCTTTCCACCACCACTTACTTCTGCTCTTGTTTTTGTCTTAGCAGTATTTGCTCTTAAAGCTGATTGGTAAGACTTAACATATAGATATAAGTTGTGAGAATTAACTTCAAAAAATGAAGCTGGTAAATCCATCTCTCCACTACTTTTAAAACTACTATCTAGTACTATTGCTTTACTCATTTAACTATCCTTACTTTTCCATAAGCACCATTTGCTCCTGGAATTGATCCCTTAACAGCTAGGATTCCTGTTTCACTATCAAATGAAACTATTTCATTTTTAACTGTTACTTTTGTATTTCCATAGTGTCCAGGCATTTTTCTACCTTTTTGAACACGACCAGGCCACTCTGCATTACCGATTGAACCTACACGTCTATGAAATCTTGAACCGTGACTTCCTGGTCCACCTGCAAAGTTATGTCTTTTCATAACACCTGCAAAACCTCTACCTTTTGTGTTAAAAGAAGATTTTACAACTTTAGCTTCACTTAGTGGTGCTTTATCTAAATCACCAGCTTCAACATCTTTTAGTTTAAGTGTTACAAATCTATTAAACTCTTTGCTTAGAGAGTATTTTTTTTGTTGTCCCTCTATAGCTTTATCAAACTTTTTACCTTTTGGATAAGCTACGATTGCACCATTTTCTGTAACTTCACAAACTTTCGCATCTACAACTTTTAAAAGTGTAACTGATGTGCTTGGTACTGTGATAGTTCTACTCATTCCGATTTTTTCTACTATATATTCCATATCGTCTCCCCTTAACTTTGACCCATTGCTCTAACTTCAACATTAACTTCAGGAGCAATGTCAAGTTTCATCAATGAATCTACAGTATCACCTGTTGCAGAAACAACATCTATAAGACGAGAGTGCATTCTCATTTCGAACTGCTCACGACTATCCTTGTTAACATGCGGTGATCTTAATACTGTATATTTTTTGATTTTTGTAGGTAGAGGGATTGGTCCTCTAATCTCAGCACCAGTTCTCTTAACAGCATCAACAATAGCTGCAACAGATCTGTCTAAAACTCTATGATCATAAGCTTTAAGCTTAAGTCTGATTTTTTCCATATATTTTCCTTTAAAGAACTTGTCGCTTTTAGACGACGGATTTTTATTTGGACTTGGAGTATATTGTATTTTTTTTACAAAGTCAATAGTTTTTTGAGTTTTTTAGTAATTTTTATCCTTTACATAAGGATAGTATTAAGGATGTGGAATTTTTACTCTTGAATTGAGTAGATATGCTATAGTTGCCACAAAAGTGAGAATCAAAAAGATATTTGTAACTAATGAATAAGAATATAAAAGATACAAAATCCACAACAAAATTGCCCCTAGAGGAGTTGGAACTCCAACAAAATACTTAGCTACTTCTCCAACTTCTGCATCTATGTTAAACTGTATAAGTCTTCTTAGTCCACTTATAATGTAGTATATAAAGATCCCTCCTGAAACTAAGAGTTCAAATCCGTTTGATTTTTCTAAAGCATAGAAAAGTAAAAATGCTGGCATGACTACAAATGAGATAAAATCAGCAAAAGAGTCTAGTTGGATACCAAACTCGCAAGAAAGCTTATATTTTCTAGCTAGTTTTCCATCTATAATATCAAACGCTCCTGCAAACCAAGCTAGGATAATAGCTACAAAAAAATTGTGTTGTTGTATAAAGTACATAGCTGTTATACCAAAAGTGATATTTGTAAATGTTACTATATTTGCAAGATTAAAGTGATTGTTTTTATCAAATAAATTCATTTTTAGTACCTCATTGTTTTTTGAAGTTTAGCAAAACTAAGCTATAAATCCTCTTGCTTTTCCTATATAATTACCTTGTACAAAATCTATTCCTAATTCATTAATCTTTTTATATACTGATTTATTATAAACATATTCAGCTATTGTTTGTATATTTAACTCTTTAGCCATATTTACTATTGTTTTTACAAATAGTTCATTTTGATATGATTTATCAATATTTTTTATGAGTGACCCATCTATCTTGATATAATCAAAATCTAACTTTAAAATATTTTCAAAGTTAGAATATCCACTACCAAAATCATCTATTGCAAATTTACAACCAAGTATTTTTAACTTTTTTATGAAGTTAGAAACTTTGATAAAAGATTTTATTTCTTCACTCTCAACTAATTCAAATGTTATAAACTTTCCTAAATCACTCTTTAAAACACTATTATATATATATCTTGATATTGAAAGATTTTCTATATCATCCATTGTTATGTTGATAGTTACTGGTTTTCTCGTAAACTCTATTCTTGAAATAGCAAGTGAAACCATCTTTTTTGTAAGCTTTGTATATAGTTTTACTTTTTTTGCAATATCTAAAAACTCTACTGGTGATTTATAAGTTCCATCGTCATTTCTTATTCGTATAAGAGCTTCATATTTTTCTATTCTTTTTGTTTTTGTATTTGCTATTGGTTGAAAAAAGGCTACTATCTTATCATTTTCAATAGCATCTTTTATTATTTGATGCATTTGAATATTTTTTAAAAATTTTTCTTCAATATTACTTTTATGATTATAAATAACATATGAAGATTCTCTAGATTTTGCATCATTTAAAGCTAAATATGATCTTCTAAAAAGATTTGTTCTTCCTCTTGCCACTCCAACAGAAGTTGATATACTATATAAATTTCCTAACGCTAAAAAACTTTTTCTTCTTATAGCTTGAATTAAATCCTTAGTATAATTATCTATATCAATCAATGATGTTCTTGACGAAACAAATATCATAAATTTATCCATTTCAAATCTATATAATTTTGCACTTCTTGTTGGAAGAGAATTTTTTAAAAAGTTTGCCACTTGAAATATTATTTCATTTGATACATCCATACCAAAATATTCACTAATATCATCAAAATCATCAATTTGTATATTTATAAGGGTACATGCATGTTTATCATGAGCATCTATACTTTTCAGATCTTTCATAAAGTCATGTCTAGTAGGTAATGCCGTTAATTTATCAAATGCTCTTAAAGACGAATACATTAAAAAACCCTTAAACTTTACTTTTAATACATTTTTATTATATTAATTTTTAATTAATTTTTGATTAATAATTTAAATTTAAGAGTATTTTTGTCTTTTAAACAATTTTAAGGGAGCAAGGAAAGCTCCTTAACCCTTTTTATAATGCAGTTTTAGCTGCTTCTACCACTTTTGTAAATGCACTAGCATCATTCATAGCCAAGTCTGCTAAAATTTTTCTATCTAGTTCAATATTGGCTTTTTTAAGACCATTTATAAATCTTGAATAACTTATATCGTTTAATCTACAAGCAGCATTTATTCTTACAATCCAAAGTCTTCTAAAATCTCTTTTTTTCTGTCTTCTATCTCTATAAGCATATACTAAACTTCTTTCTAATTGCTCTTTTGCTTTTCTAAAGTGTTTTCTTCTTCCACTAAAAAAACCTCTTGCTTGTTTTAAAAGCTTTTTATGTCTTCTTCTTCTTACTACACCAGTTTTTACTCTCATGTTTGTATCCTTTTACCTTTTTATTTTTGGGTGCTGGTTTTACCAGACTTTTCCCTAAAGTGCTAAACTTTAGGAGGATTGATAAGTCTTTTGACTTAAAACTATTTTCCTAGAAGTTCTCTAACTTCTGCTACATTTGTTTTATCAACAATATGAGGTGCTCTAAACTCAACTTTTCTCTTTTTAGATTTTTTAGTCAAGATATGACTTCTATAAGCTGAACCTCTTTTGATAGTACCGTTTTTTTTGACTTTAAATCTTTTAGCGGCACCACGATGTGTTTTCATCTTTGGCATTGTTTCTCCTTGTTTGATTTACTCCTTACAGAGTTTAAGAATGCGATTTTAGCTTTTTTTGCTTAAAGTTTGATGACATAGTTAGAATTTTTTTAGATAAAAATGCTTCACTCTTAAATAATTAATTAGTATGTGAATAACTCCCTCACAACTTCCCTATCATCAAAAGGATACTTAACTCCATCTATCTCTTGATAGTCTTCATCTCCTTTTCCGAGGATTAGTAGGATTTGGTCATCTTCAAGTTCACTGAAAGCTTTTTTGATGGCTTTTTTTCTATCTAGTTCTACTAGTTTTAGTTTTTCTTTTTTATCTATGCCTTGTGCTATCTCATCTAGTATAGTTTGTGGGTCTTCGCTTCTTGGGTTATCACTTGTGAGGTAGATTTTGTTTGCATATCTGTTTGCTACTCTTCCCATAAGTGGTCTTTTGGACTTATCTCTATCTCCACCTGCTCCAAACACTAAGCTTATGGATTTATCTTTTAGGGAGTCTAACACTTTATCCATGCCATCCGGAGTATGAGCAAAGTCAACTATAACTAGTGGCTGTTCGCTTATAACTTCCATTCTACCACTTACACCTGCAAAGTTTTCTACTACTTCACAAATCTCTTTCAAAGGCTTGTTTGTTAGAATTTGTACCGATGCAACTGCTGCTAAAAGATTGTAAACATTGAAAGTTCCTTGTAGGCTAGAGTGCAGGCTTTCTAGTTCTCCAAAGTGTCTTATGGCTGCTGAGATACCGTTCTTTAGTGTGTATGCAGTTACATTGTAGGTTGCTGGGGCATCTAGGGCATAGGTGAAGGCATTTTTTATGTTGAAGTTTATCTTTTTTGCATCTTTATTTATCAGTTTTTTGCTTTCATCTAAGAAAAAACTCTCTTTTACCCTTTTATACTCTTCAAATGTTTTATGGTAATCAAGATGATCTTGGGTTAGATTTGTATATATCTTTAACTCAAAGTCTAATCCTTCAATACGATGTTGATCTATGGCATGAGAACTTACTTCCATGACAAAAAAATCACATCCACTATCTTTTGCTTCTTTTATATGCTCTAGTGTGTTAAAAATAAGTGGAGTTGTTAGAGTTTTGCCCTCTATTTTTTCTTCATTTATAAACAGTCCTCTTGTACCTTGAAATCCTACTTTATATCCTAAATCCAGTAAAAATGAATAAATAGCAGCTGCTGTTGTAGTTTTGCCGTTTGTTCCTGTGATTCCTACTATTTTTATATCTTTTAAGTTGTATATCTCTATAAAATCATCGACTGTTACGATATGTTTAAAGTTATCTTGTTTGTACTTTTCGTTTTGCTTACAAAGAAAGAAGGCAGTGTTTTCATCTACTTCTTTAGAATTGTCAGTTATATAATTATATGGTTTGTTTTGTATCTCTATCTTCAAGGTTTACCTTTATTGGTGTAAAATTTGTTTAAATTTCTCTTCAAAATAGTCATCAGCAGGGTAAATAGTAATAGCATTTTCAAGATAAGTCATTGCTTCTTCTTTAAAATTATGCTTATATAAAAGTTCTATAAAACTCATCATATCTTCTTTTGAATCTATAATAAGTTTTGAACTAAACATAATATCTTCAAGTGCTTCTCTCATGCTATTTTTTTGTTTTGCTATTTCTAAAAACTCTTTATATTCAACTCCGTTTTCAATCGATGCAGTAAAGTTTTCAAGAGAATTCAACAAATCATCCAAAAAACTATTGTTTTGTTCTAATAATTCAATAATAACATTGTAAGTATTCTCTTTACTTTCTCCAAGTTTGATGGATGTATAATACAAATCATACAGTGACATAGCATCGATTTTATCTTCTTTTGCATAATCACTTAAAACTGCACCTATCTTTGCATCGTAGTCTTCACTATCATATTTTAAAACTAATGAAAAAAATTTCAAAGCTAAGCTGAATCTTTCACTTTCAAAAGTTTCTATTGCTAATTTTTTATATTTTTTATGCAACTTAACTGTTGGCAATTTCATCAATCATATTCTCCATACCAGGGGCGATATTCACAACTTCTATCTCTGGATGTATATCCATTCTTAGTTGTCTTTCAATACCATACTTTATAGTTTGTCCACTTGCACTACATCCCATACAAGCTCCTTGTAGTTGAACAAAAACCTTTCCATTTTTTATATCTAATAACTTCATACCACCACCATCCAAAGCAAGCATCGGTGCTACTTTTTCTAGTGATTTTTCTACAACTGGCCTTAACTCTTCATCTGAAAATGGTAACATATAAACTCCATAAAATATTATAATAATAATTTTATCTAAGTTTGATTAATGATAGTTTGATTTTGAAATTTTTGAAGAAATTTTTCACAAAAGGTAACAAACCTTTTATGAAAAATATTTATTATACTTATACTAACTCTATAAAAGCCATAGAAGCAGCATCACCTCTTCTAACTCTTGTTTTTATGATTCTTGTATATCCACCAGTTCTATCTTTATACTCTGGTGCTATTTCATTTATAAGTTTTTTAGTACTCTCTTTATCTTGTAAATATGCAAATATCGCTTTATGTGAGTTTGCATCACCTACTCTAGCCTTTGTTATAAGCTTTTCTATATAACTTCTTAACTCTTTTGCTTTTTCAACTGTAGTTTCTATTTTACCACTTGTTATCAAAGCAATAGACAAGTTTTTTAGAAGTGCTTTTCTATGGCTAGAAGTTCTTCCTAATTTTCTATATCCGTGTCTATGTCTCATTTTTTATGCCTCTTGTGATTTATTTTTTAATTCTTGTATTTTTAAGCTTAAATTTCTTAAAAAGTCTGGATCAAATTTGTATCCAACAGGGAAACCTATTGCTTCAAGTTTAGCAGTAATTTCCTCAAAAGATTTTTTACCAAGATTTTTAAGTCCTTTTAACTCTAACTCACCCATCATAGATAACTCACCTACATATTTTATCTCAGCTCTATCCAAACAGTTAAAGCTTCTTGCACTAAGACTTAAACCATCTACTGGTTGAATAAGTTTTTGCATATCAAGAGATGAATTATAGTCATCTTGTGGAGTCATAATATCTATATCCATAGCTTTTGAAAAAATAGCAATCTGACCATTTAAGTTTTCAATAGCTTCTTTAAATGCATCGACTGGTTCTATTTGACCATCTGTTTCGATATCAAATATAACTTTTTCATAAGTAGGGTCATCCTCTACCAGTACATTTTCTATACTGTAAACAGCTTTTCTAACTGGTGTAAAAAAAGCATCTATTGGAATAAATTCATCTTTTACATCATTTCTAAACTCTTCACTTGGTACATAACCTATACCTTTTTGGATGATAAGAGTAAAGTTAATAGTTGCATCTTCATTTATGGTTCCCAAATAATTATCAGGAGTAACAACATCAACTACATCATTTGCTAAATCGCTACCTTTTATCTCTTTATAACCACTAAAAGAGTAAGAAACTTCAATTTTATTAGCATCACTTATAATTTTAAATCTAATATTTTTAAGATTTAGTATAAAAAGAGCAACATCATCAAGCATTCCCTTAATACTGTCAAACTCATGAGTAACTCCGTCGATTTTGATAGCAGTTACTGAATAACCAGCTGAACTTCCTAAAAGTAATCTTCTAAGTGGATGAGCAACTGTTACAGCAAATCCTGATTGAAAAGGATAAACTATGATTTTTACCCTTTTATCATCTATTTTTTCTATCTCTATTTCGTGTGGCATATATAAAGATGTACTGATTTTTCTCATTTTTCTTACCCTTTTATTTTACTATTTAGAGTATAACTCAACTATCAATCTCTCTTCAACAGGAATACTAACTTCTTCTCTCTCAGGCAGTCTTGTAAATATCCCATAACCTTTATCTAGCTCAACATCAACCCAAGGAACTATACCAGTTTGAGCAGTTAATTCACCCGCTCTCAAAATTTGTGGATTTTGTTTACTTTTTTCTTTTACTTCTATTTTTTGTCCAGGTTTAACTCTATATGATGCAATATCAACTTTTTTACCATCAACAAGTATATGTCCATGGTTTACAAGTTGTCTAGCAAATGCTCTAGTTGTAGCAAATCCCATTCTATAAACTACATTGTCAAGTCTTCTTTCTATAAGAATAATTAGATTTGCACCTGTATTTCCTTGCATTCTATTTGCATCAGAGAAAAGTCTTCTAAATTGTTTTTCACTTACACCATACATAAACTTAGCTTTTTGTTTTTCACGAAGTTGTGTACCATACTCACTAATCTTAGTTCTTCTTTGTCCGTGTTGTCCTGGAGCATATGGTCTTTTATCAATCGCACTTTTACCTGCTAATCTTCTTTCACCTTTAAGTGCTAAGCTTACACCTAGTCTTCTTTCGATTTTTTCTACTGGTCCTCTATATCTTGCCATAACTATCCCCTACACTCTTCTTCTTTTTGGAGGTCTACATCCATTATGAGGTAATGGAGTAACATCCTTTAAAAATAGAACTTTTATACCTTCTATCGCACCAACACTTTTTACAGCAGTTTCTCTACCACTTCCTGGCCCTTGTACTTTAATACCAACTTCTTTTATACCATGCTCCATAGCTTTTGCCATAGCATCTTCAACCGCTTGTTGAGCTGCATAAGGAGTTGATTTTTTGCTTCCTTTAAATCCAAGTCCACCTGCACTACTCCATGCAATAGCATTTCCCATTTCATCTGTTATAGTTATCATAGTATTGTTAAAAGTAGCAGCTATATGAACTATACCTTTAGCGATATTTTTCTTAACGACTTTTTTTCTAGTTACTTTTCTTTTTGCCATTATTTACCCTTACTTAGCCGCTGAACCAACGGTTTTTTTCTTACCTTTTCTGGTTCTTGCATTTGTTTTAGTTTTTTGACCTCTTACTGGAAGTCCTCTTCTGTGTCTAAGACCTCTATAACTACCTAAATCCATAAGTGCTTTTATATCCATAGCAACTTTTTTTCTAAGATCTCCCTCTACCTGATAAGAGTTTTGAATCTCATTTCTTATAGCAGCTACATCATCTTCACTTAATTCATGAACTCTTTTATCAACTGAAATACCTACTTTGTTTAGTATATCTCTTGAAGTTTTAAGTCCTATCCCATAGATATATGTTAGTCCATACTCTATTCTTTTTTTCTTTGGTAAATCTACACCAGCAATCCTAGCCATTTACTATCCTTGTCTTTGTTTATGTTTTGGATTTTTGCAGATAACTCTTACTGCACCTCTTCTTTTGATGATTTTACAATCACCACACATTTTCTTTACAGATGGTCTAACTTTCATAAAGTTCTCCTGTTTATTTTACTTTTCAAACAACGGACGATTGGCTCATAGAATCAACATAAGCCAGTAATTTAAACTACTTATTTGCACTTTAAATTACTCTTCTTTTAGTCATCGTCGCTTAGAAAAGCCCTGCATTTTAGCAAAGTGTTTCTTAATCTTTGTTGAAAACAACACTTAAATATCTATAAAAACTAGATTATAATTATTTACGATGATTATTTTTCTTAAATAAAGTAGGAGAGTATTTAACCGAAAGATATCTAAAGATAAAAAAAACAAAAATAACCAAAATCAAAAAAACTATCTTTTGTTTATCCATATGTGGCTTTGTAACAAGTATCAAAATATCTCTTGTCAAAAATACAATAAAAACATCTAAAATAAACCTAAGACTTAGTTTGTTTTTTTCTAAAAAATCACCTATCATCTTTACAATTTCTAAGATAACTATAAACTCTAAAAGCACTATTACTGCTTTATAAAACTCCACATCTCCAAGCACAATCCCTATAAAGATTATAAACCCTATTATAAACTGATACTGATCTTTTAAAAATTTTCTTATATTCATGATTATTTTATATACCTCTGTTTTTTCTTCTCTTTTATCTTATCTATCTCTACCAAAATAAAACTATCTACACAGTCATTAAAAGAGTGGTCTATATTAAATCCCATAAAAGATATACCATCCTCTTCACAAATTTCTGTGTATTGTTTATATAAAGTTGGAACAGATACATCAAAGCATTTTAACTGCTCTTTTAAAGTAAAAAAATCTTTTTTTATATCTTCTCCATCAAAAATATTTCTAATTTCATCTCTTTTTGAAACACTTATGTTAAAAGGATTTGTAGGATTTATGTATTGAGACAATCTTCCATAATAAAGGTCATAATAGTAAATTATCAAATTTTGTGCATCTTTTGGTAAAGAACTACTTAGACTAACTGGTCCAAACATATATTTTATATGTCCATTTTGATTGAGATATGCTCCTATCCCTTGCCATAAATAATCCAATGCCCTACTTCCCCAATACTTTGGCTGTACAAAACTTCTACCAAGTTCTATAGAATTAGAAAGATACCTTTCAAAATGTGGCTGAAACTTAAACAAAGTATTTGAATAAAATCCATTCATTCCATAATGCTTCAAGATAAAGTTACTCTCTCCTATGCGATAACTACCTACTATTTCTAAATCCTCTTCATCCCATAAGACTATATGTTTATAATAATAATCATAATCATCCAAGTCTCTTTTATCACCTGTACCCTCTTGTACTTTTCTAAAACTTGTTTCTCTGAGTCTTCCTATCTCTCTAAGTACTACACTATCTTTTTGAAAATCATAAAGATATATCTTTTTGTTATCAGTTGTTTCTCCTAAAAGTTTTGCAGATTTTAACTCCTCTTTTAGAACTTGTCTATCTTCGGGATGTGCAATACACTTTTTAGTTTCAAATATAGGTCTTTTGTTTTTTGCAATCCTATAAAGATGCTTTTTAAAAAGTTTTATTTGTGTAGAAATATCAAAAGGATAATTTGAAAAACTCTCATAAGCTATAAGCTCGCCTATTTTAAACTCTAAAGTTTTATTTTTTTGTTTAAACATTTCATGGGCTAACATAGAGGCAGATAAAGTTTTATTTAGTGATGAGATAGTATAAAAAAGTGATGAATTTTTTGCTTTTATAAAAATAGGAAGTATGGGAGCTTGATTTTTTAAAGCAAACTTTAAAAATCCTTTATTCCACTTTATGTCTTTGATACCAGTTGGTCTTACTCTTGATACTTCTCCTGAAGGAAATATGATAACAACTTCCTCTTTTTGTAAAGCTTCATGAACCCTCTTTGTAGATTTTTTAGGAATCTTCCCTCCAAATGCATCGACCTCTATTAAAAGGGGCTTTAACTGTTCAATACTTGTCAAAAGATTATTTGCCACTACTTTTATATCTTTTCTTACATTTTTTACCATATCTATCAAAGAAAGAGCATCAAGTGCACCTAAAGGATGATTTGCTACTATCACAACTTTTCCCTCTTGTGGTATGTTTTCAATCTGATTTAAAGATACTTTATATCCAAAATTAAAATACTCCAAAACAGACTCTATAAAATCAAATGGAGTATCATTTGTATGATCTTGTAAAAACTCATTTATATCATTTTGATGAACAATCTTTTTCAAAAATCCAAAAATAGGAGTAGTTAAAACTGGAGAAAAATTTTTAATATCAGGATATTTTTCTTTTATACTTTTTTGTATATCTAGCATTTTATCGCCTTTAGTTTTTTATAACTATAAGGAAACCTAGTTACAAAATGATGACAAAAAATAAAAGTTTCAGATGTCCGCAATCAGCGAACACCTGAAA
>JALUNR010000226.1 GCA_027055005.1 Campylobacterales bacterium | reverse complement strand
CTTCTTATAGACTTTTATAAAGAGTATGAAAAAGAGGGTAAAACTCCATTTGATGCAGCACTAGAGAGTGTAAGAGTTAGATTTCGTCCTGTTATGATGACTGCTTTTGGAACTATTGCTGGTATGATACCTATTGCACTAGAGCAAGCAGTAGGTTTGGAGAGACTTTCACCTTTGGCAGATGTTGCAGTAGGTGGACTTATAGTTGGAACACTTTTGACTTTGATATATGTACCACTATATGCTTATATAACTGACCCTAGAAACAAAAAAACAAATCCGATAGAGAAAATAGAAGAAGCTATAAAGTAAGTTTCATCTTTGAAGCACTCTTTTTTAAGAGTGCTTTGATGATGGAATTTCCATCGAAAAATATATTAAGTAGGAGAGAAATATGGCAAATGTACCAACACCAGAACAAGTAGAAGCGATGATGATAGAAAAGATGGGAGAGTTACCAGAGAGTTTAAACAGTGCAAAAGCAATGGATCCTAGATTTTTAGTAGAACAAGCTATGAGTAGTAAGTTTAGTGTTCAAGATGAAAACAATCCATTTGATCCTAAAACTTCTATGCTTTTAGCTCTTGCAGTATCTTTAACTAAAGGAAGTGAAGAGTGTATGAGAGAGCAGACAAAAATGCTTAAAAAAATGGGAGTTACAAAAGAGGAGTTAGCTTTCTTAGTTAGAATAGTAAAACATGCAAATTCAAGCTCTTTGATGGGAAATGCAAAGAGTATATTTGATACTTTTTTGAGCTAAATTTTGCAAAACACCGTTTGTAAAGAGATGAAAGAGGGAGAGGTTTTAAATGCCTCTTCATCTTTCCCACTTCATGAAGCAGTTATATATGGAAGTAAAGTAGATAGTGCAAAACTCTCAAAAAGAGTAAGTTGTGCTATAAAGCATCTTCCTATAAGAGTGAAGTTCTCATTTGTCTATGATAGTTTAAAAGCAGTAGAAAAAGGAGTTTCAAAAGACCCAACTTTGATACTTGATAATGAGATATTTATAGAAGGATTACTTCAATCAGAAGAGATAACAAAAAGATTTAAAGAGCTTTTAAAAGGTAAAAAGTGTTAAAAAAGATAACAAATAGAAAAAACCGCTTTGTAGTAAATGAAAGAATCGCTTTTTTGATACTACCTTTGATTTTACTACCTATACTTTTTGAACTCTTTTTAAATCATATAAATCCATCTCTTTTTAAAACTTATCATGACGGGGTTTTGATAGCAAATATTATCTATATAGTAATAGCAAGATTTGCTATTTTAGATACAGGGATTTATATCTTTAGTCGTTCAACTTTTCATATACACTTAGCTTTGATGCAAATAGTTTTACTATATCTTGAGATAACAGTGATAACGATAATTTACTATGCGATTTTGTTTGATATTTTGGATGTATTTTCACTATTTCATTTAAGTGCCCAACTTTCACCACAAAATTTGCAATCTATACATGATCACAGCCTTATAACATCAATATACATATCTACCGTAACTTTTACAACTTTAGGTTCTGGAGATTGGATACCTCAAACTCTTCCAGCTATGATAGCTGTTGTTTCAGAAGTTGTGTTGGGGGTAGTACAAGGTGGTGTTTTTGTAGCGATACTCATATATGCTCATCAAAATAAAGAGATAAAATAATTTTATAGTACAATGACTTATGAACATAATTGTTATAAGAAAAAATGTAAAAAATATTTCTATAAGGATAAAATCTCATAATGAAGTTATACTAACTTATCCATATTTTGTATCAAAAAAAAGAGCCTATGAGTTTTTGGAAAGTAAAAAAAAATGGATAGAAAAAAAACTTTCTACTTTCCCTAAAGCATTAAAATTAGTTAATGGGGATGTTATAAGATATTTGGGATTTGAGTATAAATTAAGATTAGTAGAGGGTAAAAAAAATAGAGCTTTTATAGAGGATGATGAAATAATAATAGAGAGTAAAAACCTTGATGATTTCAACTTAAAACAAAAAATATTAAAAGAGTTTTACAGACAAAAATCATATGAGATTTTTCCAAAAATTTTGATTGCTTGGGAAAAAATTATAAATAAAAAAGTCCAAAAACTAACTGTAAGAGATAGCAAAACTAGATGGGGTTCATGCAACACTCAAAAAGCTTATATAAACCTAAGCCTACACTTAGTAAAAAAGCCACTTGATGCTATCGAGTATGTTGTACTTCATGAACTAGCCCACCTAACTCATCCAAATCATAGTGTAGAGTTTTATAGTTATATAGAAAAGTTTATGCCTGATTTTAGAGAGAGGGAGAAGATGCTAAAAACTTCTTCTTTGTAAAAAAGCATTGAAAGAGTTTGCAAAGTTTTGGGCATCTTTACCTCCAAAAGGTTTTGGACCACCTGTTATCTCTCCTGCATCTCTCATCTCTTGCATAAAGTTTCGCATAGTTAGATACTGTTTGATATTTTCTTTACTATAAAGTTCACCTCTGTGGTCTATTGCATGAGCATTTTTATCTATAACTCTATTAGCTAGTGGAATATCAGCAGTTATAACCAAGTCATTTTGCTCAACCATTTCCACTATCTTATGATCAGCTTCATTTGCTCCTTGACTTACTATCAAATACTCTATAAACTCACTTTGACCGATAGTAACCTTTTTATTTGAAATAACTATAGTTTCTAGTTTTTCTCTTTGAATTGCCTTTAAGACTATCGGTTTTAAAAGATTTGGAAAAGCATCTGCATCTATAAAAAGCTTCATTTACAATATCTCTTTCACTCTTCCAACTTCACCACTAACCAATCTCACTTTTATACCATGAGGATGAGTCGCTGAGTTAGTTAAGATTTTACCTACTACTCCCTGGGTTAAAGTACCACATCTTTGATGCTCTTTTAAGACTATCTTTACTTTTAGTCCTGATTTTATGTTGCTTCTTTTTTGTCCGTTCATTTTTTTCCTTTGAAGTTATAGTAGTTTAAGTTCTTCAATTCTATTGAAGTGTTTTAAATTATTTGTAAACAAAATAGCTTTATTAGAAATAGCAATACTAGCTATCATCAAATTCATATCAGCTACAATATTCCCCTGTTTTTTAAGTCTAGTTTTTAACTTAGCAAAGATCTCGCTTGATTGTTTATCAAATTGTAAAATTTTAAAATTATCTAAAAAAGGTAGTATTTTCTCTTTGTTTTGGGTAATTTTATTTGAATTATATATTCCATATAACAACTCTGTATAATTTATAATTGTAATATATAAATCATTTTTAGGCAAAGATATAACTTTTTCAACTGTATCTTTCTCTCCCTTTAAAAAATATATTAAAATATCACTATCTAAAATATACTTTTCACTCATAAACTTAACTCAAAATCTTTACTATTTTTATCATTTTTGATATTTTCTAGTAAATTATTGGCTTCATTGTTTTTTAGTATCCCTGCAAACTCTAAAAGGTCATTTTGCTTTTTTTGTTTATTTTTTGAAAAAAGCTTTATAGCCTTTTCAACTATATCTGTTTTTGTAGTATTTAACTCATCTGCTAGTTGATTTAAAGTTAAAATCATACTCTCTTCAAGCCTTAGATTTACTGCTCTTTTCATGATAAACAACCTTTTATATTTTCTTTACATAATTATAGCATATAATATTAAAATGTAAAGACTATCCTATCCAACAACAAAAAACTCCCTAACCTCACCCTTACTCTCAAAAGGCTTAGCTTCATAAACTTCCTCCCCTATCTTCACTTTTCCAAGCTCATCACTTTTGGTTTTTGTGTAAGTTAGGATTATCTTACTAGCTAGTAGTTTATCTCCCTCACTTGCATTTTTGTTTATCAAACTTAGTGGTCCAGCTATATCTAAAGCTTTTGCAAAGATGTATTTTGGATTATCTACTTTTGCGATGTATTCATTATCCTCTTTATGTCTGCCTACTACTAGTTTTGCTCCTCCGGGAAGTCTTAAGTGTCTTCCATGTTTTAAAAGTTCTACATCTTCTACTATAAACTCTTCATGTTTTATATGCTCTCTTATCTTTGTAGCCATAGCTTCTTGGGTTAAAAGACATCCTCCACCTGGACTTTCAAACTCACTAAATCCATACTCTTTAGCTAAGTTTAGTTGGACTTCTCTACTTCTGCCACTAACATCCAAAAGTTTCTCTCTATCTACCCAACCCTCTAATTCCGGCTTTGTAGGCTCCATAAGCTTTGCACTCATAGGGCGAAGTATCAAGCCACCCTCTTCATCTCCAGCTAGTTTTGTAACATTTTTGATAGCATCACTTCTTTGGCTCATAGGTCTTTGCCCTATAACCTCTCCAGTTATCACAAAACTTGCATCATACCTATCAAGCAAGCCCAAAGCTATCCTAAACATATTTGCATGACAGTCAATGCATGGGTTGAAGTTTTTTCCATAGCCATATTTTGGATTGAAAAGGATATTTTTTACAAAGTTATCTTTTTCATCTATTATCTCAAAATTTGCTCCAACCATTTGGGCTCTGCTTCTTAGTATCTCACTGTTGTCTTTGCTACTTCCAAATCCTACATCAATATGCAGTGCAGTTACATCTATCCCCTGATCTGTAAGTAACTTAACACTTATCATACTATCAAGTCCCCCACTAAATAGTGCTAAAGCTCTCATAACTAACCAACTCCCCTTTTTGTAATTTTTTTATATTTTCATTTATTCGTCTTAGCAGAAAACTCTTTTTTTCAAACTCTATTGCTTTATCTGCCTTGATTTGAGATAATCTTTGCCTATTTTTGATGACAAGTAGCTTTAAAATTTGGTCTTTTAACTCATCTTCACTAAGCTCTTTTATATCATCTCTTATCTCTATCTCCATAAGGTAAGGATTTTCCAATTCCCCTCTCAAAAGTGCTAAAAACTCAGCCTTATGCACTACAAATATATCCTCTCCAACACTGTCTAAGATACTATCTATCAAATTTGCATGAGCTAAAAAAGTCTTTATCAAAGTAAGCTCACTTATATCCTCTCTTCTAACTAATCTTTTTTGACTATCTTTAGTTTTTTTAGCCACTCTTATAAGCTTTTCATCTATCTTTAGAAGTGATGATAAATACCCTCTATACTCTTCTTGCAAAAGTGGCGATAAAGTGGCAAGATACTTTAAACTATCTTTATAAGCATCCTCTTTTTGAAGAGGGTCATTTATGTTAAATCTTGAGATTATAATCTCAAAACAAAACTCTATAAAACCTTTAGGATTTGAAAAAATCTCTTTTAACTCTTTTATCTTACCCTCTTTTACCATATCAGCAGGGTCTTTCCCCCCACCAAATATTACAACTCCACCCTTAGCTCCCTTAGCTGAAAGCATAGTAGAAGCCTTAAAAGCAGCATTTATCCCAGCATCATCTCCATCATAGGCTATGATAACTCTACTAGCACCCTTTAAAAGCATAGGTATGTGAGAAGTAGTTAAAGCTGTTCCTAAAGTAGCAACTGCATTTGTAAATCCTGCTTGATGAAGCATTATCACATCTAAGTAACCCTCACAAACTATCACTTCATCCATCTTTGAGATGCTACTTCTAGCTTTGTGATATCCATATAAAAGTCTTGATTTATCAAAGATTTTACTTTGAGGTGAGTTTATATACTTTGCAGGGTGATTTGAGATAGTTCTTCCACCAAATCCAACAAGTTTTCCACCTTGATTATAGATAGGGAATGTTAAGCGATTTGAAAATCTTGCATATGCTCTACCATTTTCATCTGTCGCAACTGCTCCAACTTCTAATGCTTCTTGGATTGAAATATATTTACTTTTTAAAAGATTTAAACTTTCATGTGATGCTGGGGCAAAACCTATTTCAAATTTTTCTATACTACTCTCATAAATACCTCTTGAAAAAATATACTCTTTAGCTTTAAAATCTTTTTCAAAATATTGTCTATAAAAATGATTTAATTCTTCAAGTATCTTTTTTTGTTTCTCTTTAGTTTTATCAACTTCTGTATAATTTAGAGTGATATTGTATCGTTGTGCTAATTTTTCAATAGTTTCTGGATAATTTAATTTTTCATACTCCATAACAAATTTGATACCATCTCCACCAATTCCACAACCAAAACAGTGGAATATCTGTTTAGAAGGACTTACCACAAAAGATGGAGTTTTTTCTCCATGAAAAGGGCAGTTTGCTTTAAAGTTTGCACCACTTTTTTTAAGCTCTAAATATTCACCAATTACATCAACAATATCAAGACGATTTTTAAGATTTTCTATTGAGCTTTGTTCTATCATAAGTTGATTATAGTAAAATCCTCTTATGAAGAAGTATATTTTGATTTTAGTTTTATTGATTTTAGGTTGTGGAGGTGGAAATACAGTTACTAAAGATACAACTAAATTATTTGATCCAAATAATAATGAGTATTTTAAGTTGATGTGGAATATAAATCCAAATAGTGTTTTTTATGATGATTTATCAGCAGAGGTCGATGCAGATATACATCTACTTCCAGCATGGGATAAAACACTAGGGGAAGGTGTTAGGGTCGCTGTTATTGATGATTGTTTTGATGATGAACACGAAGATTTAAAAGAAAATATTTATAAAACTTATGATGTAAATACAAAACTTTCTTATGTGAAGGGGAATGATTGTCATGGTACAGAGGTTGCTAGTGTTATAGGTGCAGTAAATAATAAGATAGGTATAATAGGGATAGCTCCTAAAGTAAAACTGATACTAATAAGTATAGATTTAGAAAATTCTAGTGAAGGAAAATTTATAGAAGCTTTTGAGTATGCAAAAGCACAAGGAGCAGATATTATAAATTGTAGTTGGGGTAGTTCTCATATTTCTCAGCCACTTCATGAAGAATTAAAAGAGATAAAGGAAAGTGGTATTATAACAGTTTTTGCAAGTGGTAATGGAAATCAAAACTTAGATACTTTTGGTATAGATGATGAAAGTGAGGATGAAAATGTTATTGGTGTTGGTGCTTCTAGTGAATACAATGATGTTACAACTTATTCAGACTATGGCTCAAACATAGATATTTTAGCTCCAGGGGGTGAAAATATGGGTGTTTTTGTCTTATCTGATAATAATAATTATCAATCAGTAGAAGGTACTAGTTTTTCATCACCTACTGTTGCAGGAGTTATTGCTTTGATGAAATCACTAAAACCAATATTGAATTTTAGTCAAATATATGAGGCTATAACAAAAACAGCAGATAAAATAGGTGGTGATTTCGCAAACTATGAAAATGGCTTTGATTTATATAGAGCTTATGGTAAAATAAATGCTGCTAAAGCAATAAACTACATCAAATAAGGGAGTGAAAAATGAAAAATATTTTAGTAATATTGTTGGCTTTAAATCTATATGGAGGAGATTTTTATTATGAGTATGGGAAAAAAGTGGAACTAACACCACTCAAAAGTATTTCTACAAGAAGTTTAAATAACTCAGCTGTAAAGTATTATAAAACACGAGATGGTAGGAAAATAGGTATAAAAAATGAGATTATAGTAAAATTAAAAAAAGATATAGATCCAAATGCTTTCTTTGAAAAATATGATATACAAAAGAGTGAGCATTTAGGTTCAACTGTGTATCTTTTAAAACTTTCTTCTTCTCAAAATGTATTTTTACTTACTCAAAAAATGGCAAAAGATAATGATGCAATCTATGCAATGCCTAATAAAGTACAAAAATATTACAAGAGATAGGATTTTTATGATAACTTTAAATTCACCATTGGATATGCATTTACATTTAAGAGATAATAATATGTTAAAAATTGTTGCACCTCTTAGTAGTAAAGATTTTGCAGGAGCTGTTGTTATGCCAAACTTAGTTCCCCCTATAACTTCGATATATGAGGTAAAGGCATATAGAGATAGAATAAAAGATGCTATAAAAGATGATAATTTTGAACCTTTTATGACACTCTTTTTTAAAAGTGATTATGATTATGATTTTTTAAAAGAGGCAAAAAAATATATAAAATCTATCAAATTATATCCAGCAGGCATCACAACAAATAGTGAGGATGGAGTAAGTAGCATAAATGTAGAAGAGTTAAGAAATACCCTTGAAGCTATGAGTGAACTTGAACTTCCTCTTTGTATACATGGCGAAAGTAATGGTTTTGTGATGGATAGAGAAAAAGAGTTTGTCCCTGTTTATCAAGCTCTTGCCAAAGCTTTTCCAAATCTTAAAATCATAATGGAACATATCACTACGAAAGATTCGGTAGAAGCACTAAAAAAGTATGAAAACTTATATGCAACTATAACTTTACATCATCTTTTGATAACTTTAGATGATGTGGCTGGTGGACTTTTACAACCTCACCTTTTTTGTAAACCAATAGCAAAAAGACCAGAAGATAAGAAAGCACTTTTAGATATAGCTTTAAGTGGAAATAAAAAAGTGATGTTTGGAAGTGATTCAGCTCCTCATCCAAAAAGTGCAAAAGAAGCTCCAGGATGTGCCGCTGGAGTTTTTACAGCTCCAATTATCTTACCAAAATTAGTAGAGCTTTTTGATTCTTATGATAAGTTAGAAAATCTTCAAGCTTTTATAAGTGATAATGCAAGAGAGATTTATAACTTAACTCCTTTAAAAAAAGATATAACTCTAAAAAAAGAAGAGTGGAAAGTACCAAGTGAATATGATGGTGTTGTTCCTATGTTTGCTGGTCAAAAACTTAGTTGGAAAATACAATAGGTATGATTGATATTCTTATCATAGGCTCTGGTGGAGCTGGATTAACAGCTGCTTTATCTGCTCAAAAATTGGGGAGTAAAGTTTTAGTTGTGAGTGAAAGTTATCCTACAAGATCTCAAACTTCTATGGCTCAGGGTGGGATAAATGCAGTTTTGAGTGATAAAAATGGTGATAGTATCCAAAAACATATAGAAGATACGATAAAAGCTTCTCATTTTTTAGCAGATAACAAAATGGTTACTATGATGTGTGAAGATGCTCCAAATGCTGTAAATTGGCTTGATAGCATAGGGGTTATTTTTAGTAGAGACAACGATGCAAATATTGCTCAAAGAAAACTTGGTGGAACAAAATACAATAGAGCTTGTTATTCTCAAGATTATACAGGTTTAAAAATCCTTCAAACTCTTTTTGATAACTCTTTGAAAAATAAAATACCTTTTTTATATGAACATTATTTGATGGATTTTATAATAGAAGAGAATGCGATAAAAGGAGCTGTATTTTTAGATATCAGAAGTGGAAAGCTAAAAGAAATTTTTGCTAAAAGTGTTATTTTAGCTACTGGTGGTTATGCTGGCATTTATCATTCACATACTACAAATATGTACTCTTCAACAGGAGATGCTATATCTCTTTGTATAAAATATGGTATAAAAACTTCAAATCTTGATTTTGTACAATTTCATCCAACAGGATTAAAAAAGTCTTCTATTTTGATAAGTGAAAGTGCAAGAGGTGCAGGGGGAAAACTACTTAATTCTAAAGGTGAGAGATTTGTAGATGAACTTTTACCAAGAGATAAAGTAAGTATTGCTATTTGGGAACAGATACAAAAGGGTGAAGAAGTATTTTTAGATATTAGACATTTAGGAGAGGATTTTATAAATGAAAATCTACCTCAAGAGAGAAAGTTGGCAAAACTTTATGAAAATATTGACCCAGTAACTGAACTTATACCTATAAAGCCAGTAGCTCACTACTCTATGGGTGGAATAGCAGTTGATGAAAATCTTATGACTTCACTTGATGGATTATATGCTGTTGGAGAGTGTAGTGATGCAAAAGTTCATGGGGCAAATAGATTAGGAGGAAACTCACTTTTAGAAATAATAGCTTTTGGTTTAAGAGTTGGTGAAAATGCAGTAACTTTTGTAAAATCACAAAAAGAGTTACAGATAAAATCTATACTTTTAAAAGTGCAAAAAAGGATAGAAGATATCTTTGATATACAAGAAGATACAAATTTTTATAAACAAAGAGATGAGTTAGGAGAAGTATTATACTTAAAAGTTGGGATAAAAAGAGAGAAAGAAGATCTTTTAAAAGCTTTAGATTTTATAAAAAAATTACCAAAAGTTGGTCTTATAGATAAAAGTATAGTTTATAATAATACTCTAGTTGAATATTTAAAGTTTCAAAACTCATTAGTTTTAGCTAAGGAAATGATAACTTCATCACTTAGGATAGTATTGTGAAAATAATCATACAAAGATACTGTACTCATCGTAAACCAAATCCTAGCATAGAAGTTGAATATAAATTACCTTTAAAAAATCCTACACTATTAGAAGCTCTTGATTTTATAAAAACAAATTTTGATCAGACTTTAACATATAGTAGTGGTTGTAGGAGTGAAGTTTGCGGAAGTTGTTCAGTTAAGGTAAACGGTAAAGAAAAACTCTCTTGTGGATATAAAGTTCAAGATGGGGATGTTATTACTCCTCTTTCAAAATTAGATATTATAAAAGATTTAGTAGTAGAGTCCGATGCAAGTTTTATAACTTTAGTAAAAACAAGATCTTTTTTAGAAAAAAGCAAAAGTATAAAACAAACAAAAGAAGATGAAAAACTTATAGAAAAGCAAAGTGATTGCATACTTTGTAACTCTTGTTTTAGTTCTTGTCCCGTTTTGGAAGTAAACAAAGATTTTTTAGGACCATTTGCCCTTACTAGAGTTTTAAGATATATAAATGATAAAAGATGTGAAGATGAAAAACAAAAAATAGATTTGATTCAAAAAAATGGTATTTGGGATTGTACTTTGTGTGGAGAATGTACAATAGTTTGTCCTCAAAATATAGACCCAAAGATGGATATATTAAACTTGAGAGCAAAAAGTGCTAAATATGGATATATGGATCCAAATTTTGGAGTGGGAGATTTTGGAACACTTAGTTTCTAATATTTAGGGAAGTAAAAACTTCCTTAAATATTTAGAGAATGGCTACCACACCTTTAGTGATAAAGTATCCACCAACTAAAAGCCAAACAAACATAATACCAGCTACATATATTGGTGCTGCTCCACTTGTTTTAAACTTTTCTATATAAGTTCCCATACCAAGTGCAGTCATAGCCATAGTAAGTAAAAATGTATCAACTGAGTTTATTACCCCTATAATCTCTTTTGAAATAGGAATATATGAGTTTACGATAATCATAGCTAAAAATCCAAGTACAAAAAGAGGTACTCCAACTTTTGCTTTTTCTCCGCTAGTTACTTTTGTAGTTTTTGCTAAGTAAAATCCTAAAACTAAAAGTAGAGGTGCTATCAAAACAACCCTTGTCATTTTAACCAAAACTGCACTATTTCCCATCTCACTTCCAGGACCTGCTATTCCTGCTCCAGTTGCAACAACTTGTGCTACTTCATGAACAGTACCACCTATAAAGATACCCATAGTTTTTGCATCCATATGAAATATACCAGCTTTATACAGTATAGGGTATAAAAACATAGCAATAGTTCCATAAAGAACAACAGTAGAAACTGCTATCGCACTTTTATAATCCTCACCTTTTACAACAGGCTCAGTAGCTAATACTGCTGCAGCTCCACAAACACTACTTCCCGCAGCTGTTAAAAATGCTAAATCCTTATCCATACCAAAAAATTTGATACCTATATAGGAACCTAGTAAAAATGTAGTAGATACCATCAAAATACTAACAACTAATCCCTCAAGTCCTACATCCATAAGTTGAGTAAGAGTTATCCTAAATCCATATAAAACTATCGCAAGTCTTAGAAGTGTTTTTCCAGAAAATGTTATTCCTGGACCCCATTGGCTTGGTATATGATGTCTTAAAGTATTTGCATAAATAATACCTAAAACTATACCTATGATTAAAGGTGAAAGTTGAAGAGCTTTAACCGCTCCAATTTGTGCAATAGCTATAGCTGCAAAAGCAAAAATGGCTACAAATATGATACCTTTAAAAGTATCATTTCTTTTTTCTGCTGAAAACATTTTAGTTTTCTCCTTTCAAAAATATTTTGTCATTTACTTTGATAACTCCACCATTTATTACTTTTGCAAAAATTCCTCTATCGTTTTTTAAAAGTTTTGGAAGTTTTGCATCAACTTTTGAAAGTGAGTTACAAAGAGTGCAGTTTTGAGAAATCTCTAGCACCACATCAGCTATCTTTATCTTTGTTCCTAAAGGTAGTTTATATGGGTTGAAAGATAGAAGTATATTTTCTCCTAAACTACCACTAGGAGGATTTATCCCAGCTTTTTTAGCTAAATCATAACTATCTTGAGATATTAGCAAAACAGAGCGATTTATATCTTTGGCATAAAATTTATCACCAACTACACCACTCTCATCTAATAATAGCTCATCTGCTTTTTGTTTTGATTTAAAAACACTTAAAATACTTCCAACTTCTTTTTTCATAAAACTCCTTGATAAAATAAAGAAAACTTATACTATCAAAAAATACTTTAAATAATAAAATATTATATAAAATTTGAAATTTAGTCATATTTTCATTGACATTTATATAATTTTTTATTATAATAAATTTTTTTAAATCTATAAGGAGGAAAAATGACTAAGATAAGTTTGTTTTCAAAAGAGAAAAAAAACTTCTCATCTGAAGCTAAAGAGATAAAGAGTAGAAGAGACTTTTTTAAAAAAGCAGCTACTTTATCTATTGGGGCAGTTAGTGCGGCTACCGTACTTAGTCCTATAAAAGTAAAAGCTGATGATGCGGCTATAATGGAGGAGCAACCTTGGGCAACAGCTCTAGGTGATCCAGTAACAAAAAACAGATATGGAATGCCATCACCATATGAGCATAACAATCTAAGAAGAAATATGAAACTTCTTCAATCAGGAAACTGGCAAGCATCTATCGCTATGTGTCCTATTCATGAATCTATGGGAAATATCACACCAAATGGACTTTTCTTTAGTAGAGCTCACGGTGGTATAGCTCAAATAGATCCCAACAAACATAGACTTATGATTCACGGTCTTGTTAAAAAACCTATTATTTTAACTATGGATGAGTTAAAAAGATACCCAAGTGTAAGTAGAATCCACTTCATAGAGTGTCCAGCAAATGGTGGACCAGAGTGGAGGGGACCACAGTTTAACTCTGTTCAGTTTGCTAAAGGTATGATGAGTTGTGCTGAGTGGACTGGAGTTTACCTAAAAACTATACTAAAAGATCTTGGACTTAGCCCAAAAGCAAAATGGATGTTAGCAGAGGGTGGAGATAGCTCTCATATGGGAAGAACTATACCTATAGATAAAGTACTTGATGATGCTATGGTGGTATGGGGACAAAATGGTGAAGCACTAAGACCAGAACAAGGTTATCCTATCAGACTTCTTGTTCCAGGATGGGAAGGAAATCTTTGTGTAAAATGGCTAGCAAGATTAGAGTTTGGAGACAAACCTTGGTATGCAAAAGAAGAAACTGCAAAATACACTGCTCTAAAGAAAACTGGAAAAGCGATCCAACACTTTTATGCACTTGAAGTAAACTCAGTTATCACTTCTCCTTGTCCAGAAAAACCTTGGACTGACCTTAAAAAAGGTCAACTTGTAGAGATAGAAGGACTAGCTTGGAGTGGTATGGGAACTGTCAAAGGTGTTGACATAAGTTTTGATGGTGGTAAAAACTGGGTTCAAGCTGATCTTAAAGGATTAGTACTACCAAAAGCATGGACTAGATTTAGTTATGTTTACAAATATGAAGGAAAACCACTTCTTTTATCAAGTAGAGCTTATGATGATGGTGGACATGTTCAACCAACTGTAAAACATGAAAGAGATGTTATGGGAGTTGAATCAGTTTATCATAGAAATGGTATCCAAACTTGGGAAGTAACAGCAAAAGGGGAGGTAAACAATGTTCAAGTCTTATCATAAATTAATATTTTCAGCTATTGCAATGAGTGCTTTAGCATCAACAACTCTTTTAGCTGATGGTTCTAAAAACTATGCTGATGGTCCTGATAAAGGTAAACGAGTTATAGATGGTGGTGTTACTTATCCTATAAAACATGGAATGACTTCATCTTATCATGTAAATGAAAAAACATTAAAAGGTGGTTTTAAACTAGGAAGAACTGCTACTAAAAATGAAATCAAAAAATGGGATATAGATGAAATGCCTGATGGAAAAGGTTTTCCAGAAGGTAAAGGAACTGCTGAAGAGGGTGAAGAGATCTATGAAAATAAATGTATAGCTTGTCACTTTGACTTTGGAGCTGGAGGAAATGGATATCCTGCACTTTCTAAAGGGAATGCATATGATTTACATAAAACTTTGACAAACCAAAGGACTACTCCAGATAAAGATGGTCCTGTTAGAGTATATGGTTCATACTGGCCAAAAGTTTCTACTCTTTGGTGGTATATAAAAACAGGTATGCCACACAATGCACCTATGAGTTTAACAAATGATCAAGTTTATGCATTGGTAGCATATATTTCAAACTTAAATGAATTAAAATTTACAGATGGCACAGAAATAGATGAAGAGACTGAAATAAATAAAGATAATATTTTAAAAATAGATTTACCAAACAAAAATGGATTTATTCCTGATATTGACCATGGATTAGATAATGTAAGAAAATTTTATGCTAATTATAAAAACTATGGTAATGGTAAAAGATGTATGCATAACTGTTTTAAAGGTAAACCAAAAGTACAAAGAATAGTTGTTGATATGGCAACTACAGCTCTTCCTCCAATCTCAACTAAAAGAGATTTACCAAAGAAAAAAGCAGGTGGAAATGTAGATAAATCAAAAGAGATTTATGCATCTAAGTGTGCTATGTGTCATGACTCTGGAGCAGCTGGTGCACCTGTAAAAGGTGATAAAAAAGCTTGGGCACCTAGAATCAAGCAAGGTATGGCAACTTTGTATAAACATGGAATAAAGGGTAAAGGAGCTATGCCTCCAAAAGGTGGAGCTAGTATGCTCTTGGATACTGAGTTTAAAAAAGTCGTTGACTATATAGTGAACTCTAGTAAATAAATTTTTTGAAAGGAAGAAATATGAAAAGAAGAGAATTTTTTGGATTGGGTCTAACTGCTGTTTTAGCAAGTCTGCCTCTTAGTGCGACTGACTTTAGAAAAGAAAAAGCTAGTGCTTGGACAGAGAAAAATGTCTATGATGGTAAAAAACCTACTATGAAAGGAATTGATGCTGCTATAAAAGATCTTTATGGAGATGTAAAAGTAACTGAAAGTAGTGATGTAAAAATCAAACTACCAAAAGTTGCTAACAATGGTGGACAAGTTCCAGTAGTTTTTAAAAGTAGCATAGATGCTAAGAGTGTTGCAGTTTTCCAAGATGTAAATCCTGAGTCTTTAGTAGCTGTGTTTGATATAAATGACAACATGGTTATAGATAATTTTCTTAAAATAAAAATGAAACAATCTGGAGAGATTGCAGTAGTTGTTGAAGGTAAAGATGGTAAGTACTATATGGCTAAAAAAAGCATACAAGTTGCACTTGGTGGATGTGAAGGTTAATTAAAAAATAAAATTAAGAAAGGAAAAATCATGAAATTTAAAGCAAAAGTAAAAGGTGATGTAATAGCTGCAAAAGCACTACTAAAACACGATAACTTAACTTATGATCAAGCAAAGAAAAAAGGGAAAGAGGCAAACTTTATAACTCATATTACTGCAAAGGTAAATGATAAAGTAGTATATGATGCTAGTACTAGTCAATTTTTTTCAAAAAATCCTATGATTAAGTTTAAATTCAAATCATCAGTTGCAAAAGCTGGTGATAAAATCGAACTTAGTTGGGTTGATCTAAAAGGTAATACAAAAAGTAAAAAAGTAAAAATCAAATAACTTTATAGTGTGCATTTTGCACACTATAATATGAGGAGAAGATATGAGGTTTATTAAAACTATATTTAGTTTAATAGGTGCTATTGTAGTGATAGCTGGTTTAGTAGGATATGCTAAATTTGGAGGTGCTGTAAGCAAGATGGATCCAAAGGCTATGGGTCTTTATACAAAGATGATGAAAGATGTTATGGCTACTGGAAATGCAGCTGCAGCGATGGTTAGAGTTGTAAAAGTTGGGAAAGATGTAAGCATAGATGATATGCCAGAAACTATGAAATCAATAGCAGAAGAGCATGGTATGATGATGGTTGGGGATGTTACTATGTTTGATGGAACTCCT
The DNA here is from genome assembly GCA_027055005.1 of Campylobacterales bacterium. GTDB lineage: Bacteria > Campylobacterota > Campylobacteria > Campylobacterales > QNZT01 > SZUA-1377. The sequence goes on along the minus strand of JALUNR010000226.1, from coordinate 5,266 downwards.
CTAACTGCTGGTGGACCAAAAAGTCACTACACTAGAATCTTCTCATTTTGTAGTAGAAGTATAGCTCAAACTTTTCTAAACTACTCAAAAGAGTATGGTGCATTTATGCCTTGTAGAATCATGCTTGTAGAAGATAACAAAGGTGATAAATACTTAGTTACTATGGATTTAGGACTTATGATTCACGGTGGTTATCCACTAAGTCCAGAAATGCTAAAACTAGCTACTCAAGTAGAAAAAACTATGTATGAGATACAAGATAAAGCCGCAAGTGGTGATTTTTAATATAAAAATAAACAAAGGGAAGGAGAACTCATGATAAAAGTAATATTAGTTTTTTTACTAACAACAGTATTTTGTTTTGCAAAAGTAATACCTACATATTTTGTAGCAAAAGCTTCTTCTGCTTCAACTGTAAAAGGAAATTTACAAGGTGTAGGATTTCAAGTTTTATCAACTTTTAAACTAACACCATCAAAGACAATTATAACAGTTACAAACAGTGAACTTAAAAATTCAAACACATTTGTAGCTGCTATAAATGTTTTAGTAAATGCTAATAAAGAGGTAAAAGTTCAAAATCCAAACTATTTTGGATTAGCTTATGGTGCAGGAAAGTTTCCTAAAACTGTAAGTAATTTAGCATCAGCTTTAGGAACTTTAACAGGTAGCAAAGAGGGACTAGAAGCTTCTAAACTTCCAAAATACCACTTTATGTTTGGTATGCCATACTTTAACGAACAAATAGTAGTTGGAGGAGCAAATCCTATAAAACCTGTTTTGTATAAACTAAATCTTCCAAATGGAAATATTTTAGTGGGACATAAATTAAGTCCATCAAATAGAAGATTTTTATCAAAAATAAACTCTATGGACAATGCAGCTCTTCTTCCTTACCAATCTTTAATAAGTGGTGGTAAAGCAAAAATAATGAATGCAAAATACTACCTTGCACTATCTCTTCCAAAACTTGGAATGGGGGATTTTATGAAAATCTCTGATATTCCTGGAAAAATAGAAGATGATATAAAAGCTGATTACAAATAACTCTAAGCAAAAAAGCCTTAAAATAAGAAAAATTATTTTAAGGCTTTATCATGAATAAAAAATACCTCGGCAAAAAAAAGATTTTAAAAATCTATATAGACAATCAAGATAAATACGAAGGAAAACCTTTGTGGGAAGTTTTGCTTTCAAAAGTAAAAGAGTTAGGACTTGCAGGTGCAACAGTAACAAAAGCAATAGCAGGTATAGGTGCACATACTACTCTTCATAGTTTTAATGTACTTGTTTTATCTCAAGAACTACCTATCATCATAGAAATAATTGATGATGAAGAAAAAATAAATAAGTTTTTAAATGCTACTGATGGCATGATAACAGAGGGACTTTGCACATTAAGTGATATAGAAGTTGCAAATTATAAACATAAGAGTTTTAACAAATGAGTATTTCACTTTTAATATATATCGGAATGGGTGGTTTTTTAGGTGCAATAAGCAGATTCTTAATAGCTGGATATGTACAAAAAAATTTTGTTACATTTTTTCCCATAGGAACACTAAGTGTAAATGTTTTAGGTAGTTTTATTATAGGTTTTATGGCTATGTATTTTGAAAATATCGTTCAACCAGAATATAAAGCACTGGTTATAACTGGCTTTTTAGGTGCACTGACTACTTTTTCTACATTCTCGTTAGAAAATACAAACATGCTACTAGATGGTGAATATTTCAAAGTTTCTCTAAATATTTTACTAAATGTAATACTTACAATAAGCTCAACAATTTTGGCAATTATGATATTTAAAAAGCTATATTCATAATATGTAGATCCAAAAGGAAACTTAAATCTTAAAAAATACTGGACAAGTAAAAAGAGTGGCAAAACTATCACCATAAGAGAATTGACTGAAGCAGCAGCTGTTCCTTTAACTGAGAGAGCTTATCTTAACCTACTTTATAAAGGTTAAAAGTTCAAAAAATAAACAAGGCTTTTTACCTTGTTTATAATTATACAAACAAAAAATCATAAAATTAAAATAAATCTTTAAATAACTTATGCTAACATATGGAGCAAAAATTATAAGGAGATAAAATGGCATTAATTGATGAGGTTAAAGAAGTAGTTGTTGAACAACTAAGTGTAAATCCAGATGATGTAAAAGAGGATTCAAAATTTGTTGAAGATTTAGGGGCAGATAGTCTTGATGTAGTTGAACTAGTTATGGCTCTTGAAGAGAAATTTGACATAGAAATTCCAGATAGTGATGCAGAAGCTATTGCAACTGTTGGTGATGCAGTAAAATATATAGAAGATCACAAATAAAAATATCCAAGAGGAATTTTCCTCTTAGATATTTTTTAAAATGTATAAATATTATTATATATTCTAAAAGATATTTAAGGAGTTGTTTTGAAAAGAGTGGTTGTAACTGGGATTGGGATGATAAATAGCTTAGGACATGATAAAGAGAGTTCATTTAAAGCTATCATAGATGGTGAGTGTGGTATAGATATGATTACACTTTTTGATACTACTAACCACTCTGTGAAGATAGCAGGAGAGGTTAAAGATTTTGATCCAACTACTGTAATGCACCCAAAAGAGGTAAAAAAAGCAGATAGATTTATACAACTAGGTATAAAAGCAGCTCATGAAGCTATGGAGGACTCAGGACTTAAAGAAGGTGAGTATGAAGAAGAGAGATTTGGTATAGCAAGTGCATCAGGAATAGGTGGACTTACAAATATAGAAAAAAATGCAATCATAAGTGCAAATAGAGGACCTAGAAGAATATCTCCATTTTTTATTCCTTCAGCTTTAGTAAATATGCTTGGTGGATTTGTAGCAATTGATTTTAAACTAAAAGGACCTAACCTTTCAGATGTAACTGCATGTGCCGCTAGTACTCATGCTATAAGCAATGCTACTAAAACTATCATGTTAGGTGGTGCAGATAAAATGTTAGTAGTTGGAGCAGAAGCTGCTATATGTGATGTAGGAGTTGGTGGATTTGCTGCTATGAAAGCACTATCAAGAAGAAATGATGACCCAAAAACTGCTTCTCGTCCTTTTGATGCTGACAGAGATGGTTTTGTTATGGGGGAGGGTGCAGGTGCCCTAGTACTTGAAGAGTATGAAAGTGCAAGGAAAAGAGGAGCTAAAATTTATGCAGAAGTTATAGGTTTTGGAGAAAGCGGAGATGCAAACCATATAACAACTCCCGTTATGGATGGACCTCTAAGAGCTATGAAAGCTGCTTATAAAATGGCAGGAGAGCCAAAGATAGACTATATAAATGCTCACGGAACAAGTACTCCAGCAAATGACAAAAATGAAACAGCAGCTATAAAAGAGCTTTTTGGTAACGATATTCCACTTGTTAGCTCAACAAAAGGTCAGATAGGACACTGCTTAGGAGCTGCTGGAGCAATAGAAGCTATTATATCTATAATGGCTATGCGAGATGGAGTAGTTCCTCCCACTATAAACTATCAAACAAAAGATGAAAACTGTGATCTTGACTATGTAACTGATGGTGCAAGAGAGCAAGAGTTAGCTACTGTTATGAGTAATTCTTTTGGATTTGGTGGAACAAACGGATGTATAATACTTAAAAAGATATAGGTAAAAAATGGCAACTTATTTAGATTTTGAAAAACCTATCGAACAGATAGACTTGGATATTCAGTCTGCTAAAAGCAGAGGAGATGACGATGCAGTTAGAATTTTAAAAGAAAACTTAGAAAAAGAGGTTGCAAAAACTTTTAAAAATCTAAGTGATTATCAAAAGCTTCAGTTAGCAAGGCATCCAGAAAGACCTTATGCACTTGATTATATAAGGGCTATATTGGATAATGCTTATGAACTTCATGGAGATAGGCTTTTTAGTGATGATCCAGCTATAGTTTGTTATATAGGTGAAGTAGATGGTATGACTACTATTGTTATAGGTGAACAAAAGGGAAGAGGAACTAAAAACAAATTAAAAAGAAACTTTGGTATGCCTCACCCAGAGGGATATAGAAAAGCTCTAAGAATTGCAAAATTAGCTGAAAAGTTTAAAATCCCTGTTCTTTTCTTAATAGACACTCCCGGTGCATATCCTGGGCTTGGGGCTGAGGAGAGAGGACAGAGTGAAGCTATCGCAAAAAATCTTTATGAGTTAAGCGATATAGATACTATAACTATATCTATCGTTATAGGTGAAGGTGGTAGTGGTGGAGCTTTAGCAATTGGTGTTGCAGACAAATTAGCAATGATGAGATATTCTATATTTAGTGTTATATCACCTGAAGGTTGTGCTGCTATTTTATGGAATGACCCAGCTAAGCAAGAACAGGCGACAAAAGCTCTAAAAATAACAGCAGAAGATCTTAGAAATTTAAATCTAGTAGATGATGTTATAGAAGAACCATTAGTAGGTGGCCATAGAAATAAAAAAGGTGCGACAGATGCACTTAAAAAATATTTTTTAGAGCAAGTTAAAGAATTAAGTGAATTAAGTAGTGAAGAAAGATTGGAAAAGAGATATGAAAAGCTGATGAATTTGGGAGCATTTTCTACAAAAGAGGAGGAAACTTCGAAAGATACTAATTCTCTTACATCATTTTTTGATAGGAGTTAATCCACAACTTATTTACTATTTAAATATATAATTATAGTAAATAGAAAGGATTTTTATATGAAAAACTTTATGTTATTTCTTTTTTTTAGTTTATCTTTATATGCTAGTAGTTATGATATAAAATATAAAGGTATAATTTTAGGTAAAATAGAAAGCTTAGATACACTTTCTCAAAACTACTTGAAAGCAAAAGTTTCAAATCCAATAGTGAGGATCCTACTAGGTAAAAAATTTTATGTCTTTTATGATATAAATAAACCAAATATAAAAGATGCAAAATATAGAAGCGATAACAAAAAGATACTATTTGCCCTAAAAACTGCCATAGATGTACGACCAGCAAATCAAAATTTTATTATTGATGATAAAAGAAATATTACTCTAAAATGTTATGACAATAGCTGTATATTTGATTATTTTTCAAGAGGAAAACATAATGCACATGGTATAATAGAGTTTGATAAAAACGGTAAGTTTTCCAAGCTTACTGAAACTAAATCAACACTAGTGATAGAAAAGGAGGAATGAAATGAAAAAAAAGTTAGAAGAATTAAAACAAAGAGTAAAAAATCATAAAGATTTAAGTGACAGTGAAAAGACAAACAGTATTAAAAAAATAGATGAGTGGCTTTTAGA
>JALUNR010000225.1 GCA_027055005.1 Campylobacterales bacterium | reverse complement strand
AAAATATTTCAAAAAAACAAAGGAGGGATATATTTATGAATCAATCATTAAATTCTAGCTTCCTCTTTGTTGCAAAGTTTATACTTTTACCTGCATTTTTAGTAAAACTTTTGTGGAGTATATCACTCTTTTATCTGGATAAAGATTTAAATATGATTAATAACCATCAAAATTTAAGATTTAATACTCAAACTAGATTAGCTTATAAGATTTTAGATATAAGCAAAAGGGTAGAACCTAAAGAAATAGTAGAAACTGGTAAAAAGATAACTGATTTTAAACTAAAAGGTACTTATGTTAGTGGTAGCGATAGTTTTGTTATTATAGAAGATGGTTCAAATACAGAGTTTATATACTTAAATGAAAAATATCAAGGATATATGCTTTATCATGTGTATGAAAACAAAGCTATTTTTGAAAAAGATGGTGAAAAATATGAGTTAAATATGTATGATGGAAAAGATGATAACAGCAATAATTATACTCAGACAGTCCATAAAAAACATAGTGCAAAAGTAGTAGCGAGTGGGAATTATACAGTTCCAGTTGATATAAGAAAAGAAGATATAGATACCTATACAGAAAATCCAGAAAAGATTTGGAATAATATTAGAATAAATGATTTTAGAACAGAAGATGGATTAAATTTTAAAGTTTCTTATGTAAGGGCTGGAAGTATATTTTCTAGTATAGGTCTTAAACCAGGGGATGTTATAACAGCAATAGATGGAGAAGTTCCTCAAAATATGGGAGATATTATGAAGTATTACAATAATATAAATGACTTAACAGGTATAGTTTTAACAGTAAAAAGAAACAATCAAGAGATGGACTTAGAGTTTAGAGTGAAGGAGTAGGATATGAGAAAGGTTTTAGCAGTTTTATTGATAGTTAGTTTAAGTTTGGTGGCAAGTAGTGATCCTAGTATAAATGTAAATTTTAAAAACTTGAAGATTAGAGATTTTGTCAAAATGGTTGCAAAGATTACTCACAAAAATATTTTGGTGGATAAAAATATAAAAGGAAATATAGATTTTATATCAGTAAAACCGATAAAAAAATCTCAAATTTACAATCTTTTGTTAAATATATTAGATACTAAAGGTTACTCTATAAGAGATACTAAAATGGGCTTTTTAAAAATCATAAAAAACTCAGATGCTCCAAGAACAGCACCACCTTTACTCTCAGCTGACAACATAGCTGAAGTACAAACTGCAATCATTCCAGTAAAAAACATAAATGCTAGAAATATCCTAAGACAAGTGAACTTCTTACTTAGCAGATATGGGAAAATCGCTATCTCTTATGAGTCAAACTCAGTAATCGTAACGGACTATCCATCAAATATAAGATCTATAAAAGGAGTTTTAAACTCTCTTGATAAACAGAGAGATACAACAGTAAAGTTTGTAAGATTATATGAAGCAAGTGCAAAAAATGTCTATCCAAAAATCAAACAAATTTCCATAGCTTTATTTGATAGAAATGTAAAAACTCAAAAAGTAGATGTTAGTTATGATGATGCTACAAATTCTATCATTTTAGTTGGAAACAGAGTAAATATACAAAAGTTAGTTTCAAAGATAAGGATTTTAGATAAAGTTGATAACACCATAGATAAAAAAATGGCTATCATACACTTAAAAAATGCAAACTGTGTGGATGTTGTAAAAATACTTCAAAAACTTCTTTCTGATAAAAGTTTTGGTAAAACAAGTACAAACTCAAAAACAAGAAAAAAAGTGGTACGAAAAGGTAAAACCGTATATACATCTGAAACATCTTTACCTTCTATATCCGGGAAAGATAAACCAACAGTTACAATCGACCCAGAATTAAATGCCATAATAGTTTTTGCAACAGGTGCTGAGATAAAACAGATAAAAAGTTTGATAAAAAGTCTTGATGTAGAAAGACAACAAGTTTATGTAGTTGCAAGAATATTTGAGATAAGTAGAAACAAAGCAAATCAGCTAGGATTAAAGTATGGTTTTGGTGGTGGAGCTATAACTAGCAATGGAATTATAGGTTTAAGTGGAAGCTTAGGAGGATCTACAGCTCCATTGACTGATTTTAAATCCTTAATAGGAGATCAATTTTCAATACCAAATATCAAAAAAGCTTTTGGATTGGGAGTTGCGCTTGATCTTTATAAAAACAGTGGAGTAGCAAATGTTATAAGTGAACCAACTATCCTATGTATAAATAATAAAGAATCTTCACTATATGCAGGAAGAACAGAATCTGTTTTAACTCAAGAAAATTCAAATGCAAATACAAGTGGAGGTATAACAAAAAACTATACAAGAGAAGATATAGGATTGACTTTAAAAGTAAAACCTAGAATCTCTTCAGATAATAAAGTGGTACTTGATATAAAAACTATTTTAGAAGATGTTTTAAGCGATAAAGTGGTAGGACTACCAACAACAACAAAAAGAGAAGTTAAAACGACATCTATTGTTAAAAATGGTGAAACAGTTATTATAGGTGGACTTGTAAAGAAAAAAGATGGTAAAAATACTGTAAAAGTTCCACTTTTTGGAGATATACCAATTATAGGGACACTTTTTAAACATAATAGTGAAACTGCTGATAAAGTAGATCTTGTTATTATGGTAACACCATATATAGTAAGAAAAAGTGAAGATTTGCAAACTATAAGAGATGATTTAGGCAGACTAAATAGTTTAAGTGAAAAAGCAGCAGATGAAATTATATCTTCTCATGAAAATACCAATTATCAAGTACCTGTTGTATCACAATCAGCTTCAGATAATGATGCAAATCCTTTACCTGCAACAGCTGATGATATAGGAGATAATTAATATGCCGGGTGTAGGAAATATAAGAGAGTTTAAAGACTTAGATTTATTTCCTTTGAGTATTGAAGGAGTTGATACATCGCTTGCATATAAAAATTATCTTCTTTTTACAGAGATAGAAGGTAAACCTTTTATTATTCTTTCTCGTGAACATATAGCAGACGGTTTTAATCTCTTATCAAAACTAAATTTAAACTATGAAATGGCATTTTTAGATGATGATTCTTATGAAAGGCTTTATCATAGAGTTTTAGAGAAAAAAACAGATGATGAACTTAGTCGAAGTTTTGATAAAGAAAATGAAAATGAACTTATTGAAGATGAAGAACTTGACTTAGCAGAGTTTTTAAAAACTAGTGCAGATATCCTAACAAGTGAAGAATCCGCTCCTATTATAAAGTTTGTAAACTCACTCTTTTATCAAGCTGTTAAAAAAGGAGCTAGTGATATACATATAGAGCCTCATGAAAAAAGAGGTATCGTTAGATTTCGTATAGATGGAGTTTTAGTTAGACATGTAGAACTCGATGCAAAAATAATAAGTCTTGTTGTTAGTCGTATAAAAGTTATTTCAAATCTTGATATAAGTGAAAAAAGAGTTCCTCAAGATGGAAGAACACAAGTAAAAATAGCGAAGAAAAATCTTGATATTAGGGTTTCAATACTTCCAACTTACTATGGAGAGAGAGTTGTTATGAGGATTTTGATGGAGAGTGAGCATATTCCAACTCTTCAAAATCTAGGCTTTAGCGAAAATCTAACTTATGATTTTGAAAAGTTATTAGAACATTCACATGGTATGATACTTGTAACTGGACCTACTGGAAGTGGTAAGAGTACAACTTTGCATACTTTTTTACAAACAGTAGCAACTGATGATAAAAATATCATAACCATAGAAGACCCAGTCGAGTACAAAGCTGATAACATAAACCAAATCCAAGTAAACACAAAAACAGGACTTACTTTTTCGGAAGGTTTAAGAAGTATCCTTAGACAAGATCCTGATATTGTAATGGTTGGAGAGATTAGGGATAAAGAAACAGCAGAGATTGCTATACAAGCTGCACTTACAGGACACTTGATGCTTTCAACTTTACATACAAACAATACAGCTGCTGCTATAACTAGACTTATGGATATGGGAGTAGATGAGTTTTTGATAACTTCTTCACTTTTGGGAGTATTATCTCAAAGACTTACTAGAAAGCTATGTCCATCCTGCAAAAAAGAAACTCTTATACCTGATGATATAAAAGAAGAGTTTAAACTTGATTCAAAGATAGTTTACGAAGCATCATCTTGTAAAGAGTGTAACTTTACAGGTTATAATGGAAGGGTTGCCGTTGGTGAACTACTTGTTATGAATGATGATATAAAAATGATGCTAAAAGAGGGGCTTAGTGATTTTGAAATAAGAGAAGCTATGAGAGTTAGGGGTATGAAACTAATCCATGAGCAACTTTTGGAGCTTTATCTCAATGGTATTACTTCATTAAAAGAGATTATTAGAGTAGGGTTAAAAGATTGATTTTTAAATATGTTGGTTATGATAAAAACGGATCTAAAGTAAAAGCAAGAATCGAAGCTACAACTCTTGAAGATGCAAAAAAAAGATTAAAAGTAAAGGGAATCATATATGAAAGTCTAAAAGAATCAAAAGAGAGTTTTTTAGATAAGATAGATTTTCATTCAAGCTCAAATATTTCAGCTACTGAGCTTTCACAACTGACAAGAAATTTAGCAATATATTTAAAAAGTGGTATAGCGATAGTAAATGTTATAAGACTAGCTAAAACTCAGTATGAGGGTACACCACTTATATATGATTTTTTAAACTCTTTACAAACAAGTATGGATGAGGGAAATAGTTTTTATCATGCTCTTGATACTCAAAAGATTATAACTTTACCTACTTTTTTTAAGCAGTCTATAAAAGTAGCAGAAGAGAGTGGAGCTTTGAGTGAAGTTATGTTTGAAATGGCTAGATTTATAGCCGAACAAGATAAAGTAACAAAAAAAGTAAAACAAGCTTTAGTTTATCCATCTTTTATAGTTATTCTCTCAATAATGATGGTAGCTTTTATGCTAACAACGATAGTTCCAAAAATAACAGCAATGTTCACCCAACTTCATCAAGAGTTGCCACTAGTTACAAAGATAGTCATAGCAAGTGGGGATTTTTTAGGAAAGTATTGGCTTTTTATAGCTATTGTTATTTTGATAGGAGCAGGTACATTTGCATTTTTGAAAAAAACAAGTGAGAGTTTTGTTTACTGGTGGGATAGCTTTTTGCTAAAACTTCCACTATTTGGAAATATCATAAAAACATTTGAATTAGCAAGATTTTCTTATATTGCCTCAGTCCTATCAAAATCAGGAGTAACCTTTGTTCATGCAGTAAAATTTGCTAGTAATGTTATAGATAATAAGGTGATAAAAAAAGAGTTTGAAAAAGCTGTAAAAGATGTAGTTGAGGGTAAAAAGTTTTCCTCTTCCATCGCAAAATATGGAAAACATATAGACAAATCCTTCATCCAAGCCATAGCCTTAGCCGAAGAAACTAGCGAAGTTCAAACAGTTATGCAAAATATGGCAGAACTTTATTTTGAAGAAAATGCAAATAAGATAGATCTTTTTCTATCTTTGCTAGAACCAGCTTTGATACTTTTTGTAGGAGTTACTATCGGAGTTATAGTAGTAGCTATGTTACTTCCTATATTTTCTATGGATATGGTTAATGTGTAAGTTTTATTAAGAAGAGGCAATACCTCTTCTTAGATTATTTAATAACCCTTGCAAAAATAACATTATCTAAACTCTCTATTCTATCACAAAGAGCATTATCAATATTTCCACTTACATCTATGATATTGTAAGCTATATCGCCTCTACTTTTGTTTAGCATATCAACTATATTTAGGTTGTTTTTTGCTAGTTTTGAAGTGATATTTTCTATCATGCTAGGTACATTTTTGTTAGCTATGATAACTCTTGTAGTTTCTGGGCTTCTTGGCATAGAAGCATTTGGGAAGTTTACTGAGTTTATGATGTTCCCGTTTTCAAGATACTCTTTTATCTCATCCACTGCCATCACAGCACAGTTTTCTTCACTCTCACTTGTACTAGCTCCTAGATGTGGTATAGGAATAACTCCTTTTTTACCTAAAAGTTCATCTTCTGGAAAATCTGTTACATAACTACTTACCTTTTTCTCATCTATCGCTTTTAGTATATCACTACTATTTACAAGTCCACCTCTTGAGAAGTTTAAAATTTTTACTCTATCTTTGCATTTTTTTAGGCTATCAGCATTTATCATATCTTTAGTACTATCTAGCAAAGGAACATGAATAGTTATATAATCAGCACTTTGATAAACTTCATCAAGTGAGTTTACTTTTTTCACTCTATTTGAAAGCATCAAAGCTCCCTCAACAGATAGATAAGGATCATA
>JALUNR010000224.1 GCA_027055005.1 Campylobacterales bacterium | reverse complement strand
TTTGCTGGTTTAGCACTTATACTTCTTTTGTATTTTTTTGTGATACCAGCTGTATTTACTCACAATGTAGTAGAGATGAAAAAAGATGGATTAGGGGATAAGTTTTCACCACTAACTATAAAAGTTTGGAACTTTTATAATAAAGGTAGATATAGATCACCAACTATACCTAAAAAGATAGCAGGAGATTTAAGTAAACTTGTAGCAGAAGATATGGAGGTAGGGGTTGCAACAACTCCTATTTGGTATGTAGCTTTGGAAGCTCCTAACTATCCTAAAGAAACTTTTCCAAATGGTATTCCAGTTTATTATCATTTTGATGGTTTTAGTGGAGATGTTTTTGAAATGGAAACTATCAACCATTTTATAGGTATGGATCCTATGGATAGAGGTGCACCATATCTAAGAGCTGCTGCTCCATATGCATTGGTTGGTGTTGCACTTTTATTTGTATTTTTTATAGTTTATGATTCTAAAATCTTAAATCTTTTGATGTTAATACCTATATCACTACCTATAATATTTTTAGGTTTTTACTCTTATTGGCTTTACTGGTTTGGTCATCATATGCATTCGTGGGGAGCATTTAAGATAAAACCTTTTATGCCAACAGTTTTTGGAGATGGGAAAGTTGCTCAGTTTACAACTCACTCATATCCAACTACTGGATTTTGGTTACTTTTGGCTATTAGTATCTTATCACTTTTAGCACTAGTGTCAAGAAAAAAAGCACATAGCTTAGAAAATGAAAAAATAATAAGATAGTATGATGAAAATTATAGCTCTAATTTTGATTTCATTTTTTTTAAATGCTTCTATTTTGCAAGATGCAATAAATAGGGCAAAAAGTGGTTCAAAGTTAGAGTTACCAAGTGGAGTTTATAAAGGAAATATTATCATAGATAAACCTCTTATCTTAGATGGTAAAAATCAAAAAGCCATCATAGAAGGAGATGGAAATGGTACAGTAGTTACTATAAAAAGTAATTTTGTAACCCTAAAAAACTTAACTATTAGAAAAAGTGGGAGTGAACACGAAAGAGTTGATGCAGGAGTAAAACTATATAAAGTAAAAAACTGCAATATTATAAATAATAGATTGGTAGATGTACTCTTTGGTATAGATATGCAACAAGCTGATGAAAATAATATCAGTTATAACTATATAACTTCAAAACCTTATGATATAGGTATTAGAGGTGATGCTATAAGAGTTTGGTATAGTAATTATAATCATCTAACACATAACTATATATTTAAATCTCGTGATTTTGTGGTTTGGTATTCTCATGAAAATGTTATAGCAAATAATCATGGAGAACTTGGAAGATACTCTTTGCACTTCATGTACACAGGTAAAAATATAGTGAAAGACAATGTTTTTGTAAAAAATCTTGTTGGTATATTTTTTATGTATTCAAAAGATACTATTGCAACTGGAAATACTATCAAAAGTTCTTTAGGTACTACTGGTCTTGGAATTGGTATGAAAGATAGTTCAAATTATACAATAAAAAACAATAAGATTTTATACTGTGCAAGAGGACTTTATATAGATAGATCTCCTTTTGAACCAGATACTTATAATCACATAGAAAACAATTATATTTTATACAATAGCGAAGGTGTACATTTTCATTCTTTGAGTTTAAATAATATATTTAAAAACAATGTATTTAAAGGCAATATAGATGATGTTGTAAATGATTCTTATAATACAAGAGTAACTGAGAACAAATGGGATGGAAATTATTGGGATAGTTATGAAGGATTTGATAAAAATAAGGATGGAATAGGAGATACTCCTCATACTTTATATTTTTATGCAGATAAGATGTGGCTTTTAAATCCAAATGTAAAGTTTTTCTATGGCTCTCCAGTAGTTTCAATCATAAACTTTTTTACAAAGTTAGCACCGATTTCGCAGCCAGTTAAACTTTTAACAGACAATCATCCAAAAATGATAGAGGGGAAAATATAATGAATGAAGAAAACAAAAGAAGAGATTTTTTAAAACAGATTTCAGGACTTGGAGTTTTAGCCATAGCTGCTGGAGCAGGGATATATTATGCCCCAAAATTAAAATCAAGTAAACTTATTTTAAGACCACCAGCAGCAGTAAAAGAGGATGAGTTTTTAAAACTCTGTATCAAATGTGGTCAATGCTTACAAGTTTGTCCTTATGACTCTATTAGGTTAGAAGGAGTTGAAGGAGGAGCAAGTCTAGGTATGGCTTATATAGATCCAACTAAAAGAGGATGTTATCTTTGTGAAGCTTTTCCTTGTGTTCTAGCTTGTCCTTCTGGAGCACTTGAACACGAACATGACAATATAAAGTTTGTTCACATGGGTATGGCAGTAGTTATAAATGAAGATGCTTGTATCGCTAAGCATAATAAAAAAGTTACTGATAGTATGATAGATAGGATTTATGATCATACAAAAGTTTTAAGTAGTAGTGAAAAACAAAAACACAAAGTGAGGATAACTTCAAGTGATAGTGAAAAAAGCAAACTTCAAAAACAGCTTTTACAAAAATTAGATAAATTTAGAGGAAAAGATTGTTCAATATGTGCTGATCTTTGTCCACTTCCTGATAATCCTCAAAATGCGATAGGTATGATTAAAAAAGATGGTGGATTAGTACCAGAAATAAGAGAAGCTTGTGTTGGTTGTGGAGCATGTGTGGAGCTTTGTCCAACAAATGTTTTAAAGATAGTTCCAAGAGCAAGTTTCAGTGATCTATATAAAGGAAAAAGAGATGTATAAAAGTATAAGTATAGTTTTTGTACTAATGATTTTATTAGTAGGTTGTTCAGGTGGTAAAAAAGAGGAAAAAAATACTCAAGAGATAACTCCAAAAGCTTCTATAAAAATAACAGAAAATGTAGTTGATACAAAAATAAAAAATAAAGAAGTAAAAAACAAAGATGGTGGACAGTTTTACTATTCTCTTGATAAAAAGAAAAAAGAAAAAGATTATAACTCACAAGATAGCAAAACAAGAACTACTATCGATGCTTATCTGCATATAAAAAGTCCTTATGAGAGAGTGCGAATAACTATGATGATAAAAAGATTAAGTCGTGATTATGTTATAAAATGCTCTCCGTGTCATGATGATTATGCAAATGGAGTTATAGGACCATCTCTTTTAGGTAAAGATGGAAAGTTTATATATCAAAGGATTATGGATTTTAAAAGCGGTAAAAAGAAAAATATTTTAATGAAAGAGTTAGTTGAACAAATAGATGATTCAAAACTAAAATCAATTGCTGATGAAATAGCAGAATTTAACAAACAAATACAAAAGATGAGGGGGAAACAATGATTAAACATATTATAGCTGGATTTGCAACTATTTTAGCAATATGGGCATGTGCTCATATGATTAGTTTAGATAAAGAAGTTCACAAATTGGATAAGATACATGCTCTTATCAAAAGTACAGCGATGGAAGATACTAAACTAGGTGGGGCAAAAGTTGAAAACTCAAAAGCAGTAGTTATACAAAAAACTGTCTCTACATCAAATGCAGATTCACAAGATAAAAAGATTCAAAAAAAATTAGCTGCATTAAAAAGAAAAGCAGGAAATATAGCTGCTTTTAAAGTTAGTCCATTATACAAAAAAAGATGTTCTTCTTGTCATGGAAATATTGGACAAGGAATCATAGGACCAAAACTAATGGGTAGAGATAAAGACTATATCTTAAATGCTTTGCATGATTTTAAAAGTGGTAAAAGAAAAAATTATGTTATGTATGGACTTCTAGGAAATATGACTGAAGAACAGTTAGAATCTTTAGCTAGTGAGATTTCAACTTTTCAAAAAAAATATGATGAGAGTCAAAAATAAAATAAAAGGAGGGGAATTATGGATAGATATAATGCAAGTATAAAAGAGATAGTAAACTCCTCTTTTTTATCTACTTTTACATATAAAAATCAAAAGGGGAAAAGAAGACTTACTATAAGAGCTTGGAGATGGATTAGTATCATACTTATAAATCTAGCCTTTTTCCTCTCATTTTTTATAGATATACAGTTCCTTGAGGGAACACTAAATGGCTCTCGTCTTTTAGGGTTCCATCTAATAGATCCATTTACAGCAATAGAAATTTTTGCGACTACACATCAAATACATACAAATGTCATAATAGGAAGTGTTACACTGATAATCTTTTACTTTTTAGCTGGAGGTAAAGCTTACTGTTCTTGGGTTTGTCCTTATGGACTTTTGAGTGAGATAGGGGAGTATATTCATTATCGATTAGTAAAGAAAAAAATCATAAAAGAGAGAAAATTTAATCCTAATATTAGATTTTTCTTTTGGATTGCCTTTATAGTGGCTGCTTTTGTAGATGGCTTTTTAGTATTTGAAGTGATAAATCCTATTGGGATTATCAGTAGATTTATAGTTTATGGTTGGAGTTTAGCTATTGTTTGGGTTTTTGTAATACTTTTGTTTGAGATATTTTACTCAAGAAGAGCATGGTGTAAATATATCTGTCCTGTTGGAACTACATATAACCTGCTTGGTTGGGTTAGTATGACAAAAGTAAAATGGGATATGGATAAATGTGATCACTGTGGAGCTTGTTTTAAGGCTTGTTTTGAAGATCATGTTTTAGAGATAGCAAAAGCTAAATATGATAAAGATAGGAAAGAAAAGGGTAAAAAAACAGAAATAATCGTAAATGGAGATTGCACACTATGTGGTAGATGTTTTGATGTATGTCATACAGATGCTTATAATTATGAGTTTAGATTGAAAGATTTAGTTTAAATGTTAGTAGAAGTTAAAAATGTAACAAAAAATTTTACTGGGACTAAAGTTTTAAATAATGTAAGTATATCGATAGATAAAGGCGAACATATAGCTATGATGGGGCCCAATGGTGCTGGTAAAACTACACTTGTGAGGGCAATCTTAGGTTTTTATCATATTGATAGTGGAAAGATAGAGGTTAATGGAAAAGACCCTATAAAAAACAGAGTTGAAGTTTTAAAAAATGTAGGATTTATTCCACAACTTCCACCTCCAATAAAACTAAGTTTGGATGAACTGATAAGGTATGTAGTAAAAAGTTCTAATATAGATAAATCTATGATAATAAAAGAAGCTGATAGATTAGAACTTAGTATCAAACAAAACCTATCAAAGCCATTTTTTAAACTTTCAGGTGGTATGAAGCAAAAGCTTCTTATAGCCATAGCTTTAAGTAAGGAAAGTAGACTTTTGATTTTTGATGAGCCAACTGCAAATCTTGACCCAAAAGGGAGAGAAAAATTTTATGAACTTTTAAGGGAAATAAAAAATGATTGTTCTACAGTATTTATTACTCATCGACTTGATGAAGTGAAAACTTTGGTAAACAGAAAAGTCTATATGGATTTAGGAAAGGTAGTAGAAGATGAAAAAATTTAACTATTTAGTACTTCTACTCTTCTTAATTTTAAATTTTACTGGATGCGAAAAAAGAACAGGTGGTGTGGCTAAAATGCATTGGGATAGAGATATGTGTGAGAGATGCAAGATGGCTATAAGTGAAAGAAAGTTTGCTGCCCAAATTATAAATCTAAAAACTAACAAAGTTTATAAATTTGATGATATAGGTTGTGCTGTTTTATGGCTAAAAGAGGAAAAAATTCCATGGGCAAAAGAAGCAAGAATATATGTAACTGATGCAAAAAGTGGAAAATGGATAAATGCAAAAAAAGCAAAATATTCAGATGATTTGATAACACCTATGGCTTATGGATTTGGTGCATATAGCAAAAATAATATACCAAAAAATAAAAAACTATATGATTTTAATTATACAAAAAATAAAATCTTTAAAATAGAAAAATTAAATAACCAAAAAGTTGGAAACCAATGAAAAATTTATTTTTAATAGCATACTTAGATATAAAAGAATCTCTTAGAAGTAAGTGGTTTTATGTATATGCAATTGTTTTTGGAGGACTTATGGCTTTGTTTTTCATAACAGGAGTTTCCGATGCAGTTGTTATGGGTTTTACTGGGCTTAGTCGTATGCTTCTTATATTTATACAAGTTACTATCATTATACTCCCTATATTTATACTCATCACAACAGTTAAGTCTATCTCTGGAGATAGGGAGAGTAATGTTTTAGAGTATATCCTCTCTTTCCCTGTATCTTTAAAAGATTATTATTGGGGAAAAATGATGGGGCGATTTTTAACTGTATTTTTACCAGTATTTTTAGCTCTTGTTATGGCAGTTGTTTTTGGACTTTTTAAAGGTGGAGATATACCAT
>JALUNR010000223.1 GCA_027055005.1 Campylobacterales bacterium | reverse complement strand
ACTTTCATCATGATAAAGAAACTAATAGAATTTACGATAAGAAAATCAACACTAAACCATATATTTTTAATCTTTCTTATCATGATAGGCTCATTTGCCTATAAAAATATCCCGAAAGAGATATTTCCACCTACAAACTTAGATGCTATAAGTATAAGAGGTTTTTATGCTGGAAGTTCTCCTGATTCACTTGATAACTTAGCAGTTGCTCCAATAGAAGATGAACTTAAAAATCTAAGTGATATAGATGAAGTAGAAACTACTATCAAAACTGGTATGTTTTCTATAAAAGCTACTCTAAAAGATGGTACAAACATAGATGACACATTAAGTGATATAAAAGATATAATTCAAAAGATAAAAAAAGATTTGCCAAATGATATGGACGAGCCTACAGTTAAAAAAGTTAAGAACTCATTTCCTCTTGTAACTATAGCAGTATCTTCAACACAATCAAAAGAAAAACTTTTGGATTTAGCAGATAAGTTAAAAAAAGAGCTTAGTAGTATAAAAGACTTAAGCGACATAAACATAAGAGGGGATGCCCAAAAAGAGTTAGTTTTTACACTAAACTCTAAAAAGATAGAAGCATTAAACTTAAATACTTCACAAATAATACAAGCCATATCAAATCTATCAAACATCTTTCCAGTAGGCTTTATAGAGCAAAAAGGAGAGCATATTTTTTTAAACACAAATAGTGGTCTTAAAAATAAAAAGAGTTTAGAAAATACGATAATAACCATTGGAGGGGAAAAACTATACTTAAAAGATATAGCATCAATCAACTTTGCATTAAGTGACTCTACAGAAATCTCTCATTTCAACGGAGTACAAAATATCTCAGTAAATGTTACAAAATCAAAAAATGGAAATGCAATAACACTAGCAAAAAGGATAAAAAAAATCATAAAACAATATGCAAAAAAATATCCAAAATTTACTCTAAGCATATACTCTGATAGCTCTGTGTGGATAAGGAACAGACTAAACACAGTCATCTCAAATATCCTCTTTGGATTAATCCTAGTAACCTTTAGTATCTATATCTTTATCAACAAAAGGATAGCCTTTGTAGTAGCTATGGGAATTCCTGTTAGCTTTTTGATAGGACTTATCGCCCTAAAATATCTAGGCTACTCACTTAACATGCTCTCACTTCTAGGAGCTCTTATCGCACTTGGTATGCTTGTAGATGAGGCCATAGTGGTTGCTGAAAATATCCAAAGATACATAGAAGATGGTTATGAGGCAAAAGAAGCTGCCATAAAAGGAGCTAGTGAAATGTTCCCTGCCGTTTTAACAGCAACGGCTACTACTATATTTGCTTTTTTACCTATGCTTATCATGAGTGGAGAAATGGGAGTTTTTATGAGGATTATACCTATCATGATAACCGTACTTCTTTTAAGCTCACTTGCTGAAGCATTTTTCTTTCTTCCACTTCACTCTTATGAGTTTTTAAAAAAAGAAAAAAATCAAAGAGCCCAAAAAATATGGATAACTTTAAAAGGGAAGTATGACTTAATCTTAACAAAACTTATTTCAAGACCTAAGTTTTACATAACTACTTTTTTACTAACAATAATTATAGGAAGCATAATCCTTTTAAAAATATCACACTTCCAACTCTTTCCAGATTTTGATACAACTCAAATCTATGTAAAAGGGAAAGTAAACAAAAATTTTAAACTAGAAGAAACCCAAGAGTTAGTTACAAAGATAGAGAAAAAACTACTAAAAAAACTTGATAAAGAGAATATCTCATCTATAACCTCAATATCAGGACTACAAATAACTAACAAATTTAAAGCAGATATTGGGACAAACTATTTTCATATTTTTATCAATCTTCATGAAAGAAAGCCAGAGGGGCTTTTTAACACTTTTATAAACCCGATCCTCTCTCCCGAATATGATAATGCTGATATGAAAAGATCTATCTCAGCCCAAGAAATATCAAAAGAGATTAAAAAGATAGTAAAACCTTTTAAAAAAAACAAAGATTTTGAAGAAATAAAAGTAGAAGTTCCAGGAGCTGGACTTGTGAAAAATGATATAGAAATCTCCCTAATAGGAGATGCAAAAAAGGTGAAACTTTCTCTTTTAAAACTCCAATCAAAAATAAAAGATCTAAATGGTACTTATAACATATCAAACGACCTAAAAGAGGGAGAAAAAGAGATAAAGTTTAAAATAAATCCTTATGGACAAAGCTTAGGATTTAGTGAAAAATACTTAGCCAATACTCTTAGACCACTCTATCTAAAGTTAGAAGTTTCCACTATGTATCTAAACAAAAAACTTATAGAGGTAAAAACTGAGGATTTTTACAAAGATAACAAAAACTCCCTTCTTACTCTCCAAATCCCACTTCCAAACTCAACTAAAAAAGTTTTACTAAAAGATATAGCAACTATAGACTATAAAAACACTTACTCAACTATATATAAAGACAATGGTTTTGTAATCTGGACTATAACAGGAAGCTTGGATAAGAAAAAGTTAACATCTGCACAGTTGATGAAAAAGATAAAAAGCACCATAGACAAGATAAGAAAAAATGGTATAGAAGTTAGCATAAAAGGAGAACAAAAAGAAAATCAAAAGGTAAAAAAAGAGATGGGAGAAGCCGGAATAATAGCTGTATTTTTGATTTTTATAGCTCTTGTTTGGATGTTTGATAGTATTTTTCTATCACTTCTTGTACTCTCAACTATACCTCTATCTATCTTTGGAGTTTTGATAGGAAATATTCTTTTAGGATTAAATCTAACTATGCCAGGACTTTTAGGGATAGTAGGACTTGCTGGAGTAGTTGTAAATGATGGGATTATCATGATAGATTTTCTAAAAAAAGCAACCTCAAAAGAGGAGTTTTTATCCTATGCAACAAAAAGACTACGACCTATAATGCTAACTTCTATCACAACTATTTTAGGACTTTCAACCCTAATCTTTTTTGCTGAAGGTCAATCAGTGATTTTACAACCTATGGCAGTATCTCTTGGATTTGGACTACTATTTGCAACTATGTTAAATCTTTTCTTTTTGCCTGTGCTTTTCTTTTTATTTAGAAGAAAAAAGCTTATTTCAAAGGCTTAAGTAACCCCTGCTCTATCATACTTTCAACTATCATCCGAAAAGTAGGAACTGCACTCTGAGATGCAAAATGCACATACCCCTCACTCTTAGGTCTAAAAACAACTACACCTATAGTAAACTTATGTCTAGCATCATTTGCAAATCCATAAAAAGAGCTGTTATACTTTTTTATATAGACTCCTCGCTCTGCTAACTGAGCCGTTCCTGTTTTTCCACCAATATCAAGTCCATCTATATATGTAGCTTTACCAGTTCCATTTAGAACAACAGAGTTTAAAACAGTATGCATTTTATCAGCAATTTTTTTTGATAAAACTTTAACTGGTTTTATAGCTTCTATCCACTCTCTTTGGTTTTTTGTGGTGACTTTTATAGATGCAATTCTAGGAGTTACTCTATATCCACCATTATTGAAAACACTATAAGCCGAAAGTAGTTGAAAAAAGTTTGCTCTCATCCTATATCCATAAGATAGGTTTGCCATTATGATACTATTTTGCAAATCAACTACTTCAGGGATACTTCCACTAAGCTCATAGCTGATATCTACTCCACTTTTTTTACTAAATCCAAATCTTTTAAATCCATCTGCTATTTTTAAAGGATTAGCTCTAGCTGAGAGCACTGTCATGCCCACATTTGATGAGTGAACTATAACATTTTTTGCACTTAAAAATGGATATCTATGCTCATCTGTTACAAGATGACCATTGCTAAGTTTAATACGACCATTATGAGTATTTACTATCTCTTGAAGTTTTACTTTATTTTGACTCAAAAGTAGAGAGAAAAATATAGGTTTTATAACCGAACCTGGCTCATAAACTTCTCTTACCCCTGAAATAGTAAGATTTTTAACTATCTTTTTTTTAGGATTGTATCTTCTTGAACTAGCCACCGCCAAAAGTTTTCCACTATTTGATTCCATAACACCTGCTATTATCTCAGTATCATCATTCCCGATTTTTAACTTTTGATTCGTTAAAATATTTTCTATTCTTTTTTGAAGTTTTAGATTTATATTTGTCAATATATCAAACCCATCCTCTTTTTTGATAGATTTGTTATTTTTATCTCTTATAATTATCCCTTGCTTATCTCTTTGACCTTCTAAAACTCTATCTTCTGAGCTTTTAAGCAAATTGTCATAGTAACTTTCTAAACCATATACTCCATAAGGCTCTCCATCTTTATCTACTCTTGTATATCCTAAATACGGTTCAAGTGTATTTCCTAAAGGATACTCTCTACTCTCCTTATATTTAACAATATCCATACTAAGAAAAAAACTACTTCCCTTTATTTTTGAGTGAAATACTTTTAACCTGTCCAAATCTCTCTTTAACTCTTTAAGACTTTTTGCCATTTGGGTATTTAGTTTATCTGCAAAAACAACTCTATTACTATCTTCTAAAAGTTTCTCTTTAAGTATCTCTTTATCAATCCCTGTATATTTTGAAAAAAGATTTATCAAAACATCTTTTTTGTTTGAATCTAAATACTTTTTATACACGACTACTTTATATAGAGTCTTGCTTCTAGCAAATGCCATACTGTCCGAACTTAGGATATTTCCTCTTGAAGAATAGTCTATAAACTTAGTTTTCAAATAAGGTGTTTTTTTATCACTTCCCTTTATACCAACAAATGTAAAGATTAAAAAAATTGTTAAAAATATGAAGAAGAAAAAGACTATTGAAATCTTGACTTTTTTATTTTTTTCATATTCAAAATCTTCTATATCTTTCATGATTAACCTTTATAAATAAAAAATATTTTACTTATTTGAGATTAATTTAAGATTATTATTTTAGCAACAATTTAACATAAAATAAACTTACTACTTATAAATATATTTTCTATCAATATACCCTAGTTCTATCAATTTGTTGTATATCATGCTAACTATCCCACCAGCAGCACTACCTCCATGCCCTCCGTGTTCAACTAAAACTGTTACAACATATGTCGGATCCTCATATGGACCAAATGTTGTAAGCCAAGCATGAGATCTATGATAAAGTTTTAACTCATCCTCACTCATTCTCTTCTTATCAGCTTGACTAATCCCAATAACCTGAGCTGTACCAGTTTTTCCAGCTATATGAATTTTAGAAAATACATGATTTCTAGCTGTTCCCCTACTTCCATAAAAAACACTATACATTGCACTTCTTATAAATGGTAGTTGCTTTAGCTCAAACTCATTATAAGGCTTTTTTTTCTCATAACTGAGATTTATCTCTCCCATCTTTCTTACAAAGTGTGGAGTTGCTTCATATCCTACAGCAAGCCCTGCCGTTGTAACAGCTATCTGCATTGGAGTTACCAAAAAGTTTCCTTGTCCTATAGAAGTATTTAGTGTTTCACCTCTATACCAAGGTTGAGAATACTTTTTTAACTTCCACTCACGATTTGGTACAGTTCCCAAAAACTCATTTGGCAAATCAACCCCAGTTTTTTGACCATATCCATATCTTATCAAGTTTTTTGACATCTCTTTTATACCAACTTCTAAACTCACATCATAAAAGTAAATATCACAACTCTCTTCAATAGCTTTTTTCATATCTACTTCGCCATGACCTCTTGCATTCCAACATCTAAACTTTCTTTTGCCCAGTTTTATAGATCCTTCACATAAAAATTGTTTATATTTCCCAACTTTTTTAGAATTTAAATATCCCAAAGCCATAGAAGGTTTAATAGAAGATCCAGGAGGATAAAGTCCATTTATAAGTTTGTTTGTAAATGGATGATTAAAATCAGTAATCATACTTTTCCAAGTTTTTGAATCAATACCATTTACAAAAATATTTGAATCATACTCAGGGAAACTCCCAGCTCCTAATATCTCACCATTTTTTGCATTCATAACTATAACAGCACCACTTTTACCTTTAAAAATCTGGGCTATATATTTTTGTAAAACTATATCTAAAGAGAGTGTTATATCTGAACTTTTTGGCTTAGTTTTAGACAAAGATTTTACAACTCTGTTAGATGCACTAACGACTACTTTTTCCTCTCCAAGCTCACCCTCTAAGACATCATTATAGTATCTTTCCAATCCACTTTTTCCAACAACACCTATAGTTTTTGCAACTTTATCACTTTCTATATCTTTTTTATTTGCCCGTCCAGTATAACCTATAACATGACTAGCTAAACTCTCCTGAGGATAAAATCTTTTTGAAGATGATTCTATGA
>JALUNR010000222.1 GCA_027055005.1 Campylobacterales bacterium | reverse complement strand
TAGAGATGCCTATCTCTACTGCTAGATTTGCAAATGTTGCTTTTAGTGATGGTAGTTTACTCCATGGATTTAACAGACGGATAGAAAAAAGACAACCAATATCTGCTCCAAAAGATATAAGAAGGTACTTTGTAACTCCTAAAGAGAGTGGTGAACTTTGTTTGATGAGTACTATTTTTGGAGAGAATAGAGATATATTTTTTCCAAAGCTCAGTGATAAGTTACACTTGATTACTTTTGCGGACATTGCTGTGAAGTATTTAAATAATTTAGGATATGAGCCTTATGAGTGTGAAAGTGAAGATGAAGCAAGAGCACTTATAAAAACTTTGCCTGAACAAGGCAAATGGCCTGTTTACTTTTTTAATAGCGATACAACAGGTGAGAAAGATTTTGAAGAGTTTTACACAGGGGATGAAGAGATAGATTGGGATAGATTTGAAAATTTGGGGGTTATTAAGAATGATGCCATGTTTGATAATGAAAAGTTGGAGTATTTTACTGATACTATCACTAAGTTAAGAGAGCAAGGAGAGTGGGAGAAAGTAGATTTAGTAAAACTTTTTAATTATATGATACCTAACTTTAACCATAAAGAGACTGGTAAATATTTAGACCAAAGGATGTAATGATGCAGAGATTTTTTGATATACTGTTTTCAGGATTAGCCCTATTAGTTTTATCGCCACTACTTATACCTGTAGTTATAATTTTGAAACTTACAGGTGAGGGTGAGATATTTTTTACCCAGAAAAGAGTAGGGAAAGATGGTAAAATGTTTGGACTTTTGAAGTTTGCTACTATGCTTAAAGATAGCCCAAATATTGGTACAGGAACTATCACTACAAAAGATGATCCAAGAGTACTGCCTTTTGGTAAGTTCTTAAGAAAAACAAAGATAAATGAACTCCCACAGCTTATAAATATTTTTTTAGGAGATATGAGTGTCATAGGACCTCGCCCACAAGATACAAGATGTTTTGTAGTTTTTGACAAAGAAGATCAAGAAAATATCAAAAAAGTAAGACCCGGACTCTCTGGAGTAGGCTCTATAGTTTTTAGAGATGAAGAGAGTTTGCTTGCAGTAGATGATATGAAAGAGAGAGAATATATATATGACCACATTATCTCGCCTTACAAAGGAAAATGTGAAACTTGGTATGTAAAACATCAAAATATAGGACTTTATTTTAAACTTATATGGCTGACAGTGTTAGCAGTTTTGAAACCTGAAAAAGTTATACGATTTGACAAAATGTATGATGATTTTCCTAAAATGCCTAAAGAGTTGGAAGAGTTGATAGAGAAATAGTTAAATTAATTTGTAACTTCAAGTAAGAGAGGGTCAGAGCTTTACTTTTAACTCAAATATAGCTATAATAAAATAAAAAAGAGTATGCAATGGCGAGAAAACCGAGAATTGAGAAGAATGGGTTTTATCATATTGTAAATCGTGGTGTAGCAAGAAGTAATATCTTTTTAAAAGATGATGATTTTAAAAAATTTTTAGA